>NZ_JBSGUP010000916.1:0-2491 GCF_053607985.1 Streptomyces sp. NPDC055078 | reverse complement strand
CGGCAGATCAAGGGCTTCGCGTCCACGGGTGGCGTCGCCCCGGGGGAGGCGATCGACTTCCACATCACGGTGGACCCGCCGCAGCAGTTCTCCGTCGACGTCTACCGCATCGGGCACTACGCGGGCGACGGCGCGTCCAAGATCACCACCAGCCCCCGGCTCGCGGGCATCGTCCAGCCGCCCCCGCTCACCGCCAACCGCACGGTCTCCTGCCACCACTGGTGGCTCTCCTGGCGGCTCCAGATCCCGTCGTACTGGTCGATCGGGGCGTACGTCGCCGTCCTCACCACCGCCGACGGCTACCGCTCCCACATCCCCTTCACCGTCCGCGACGACCACCCCGCCGATCTGCTCCTGCTCCTCCCGGACATCACCTGGCAGGCGTACAACCTCTATCCCGAGGACGGCCGCACCGGCGCGAGCCTTTACCACGCCTGGGACGACGAGGGCCGGCTCCTCGGCGAGCGGGACGCGGCCGTCACCGTCTCCTTCGACCGGCCGTACGCGGGCGCCGGCCTGCCCCTCCATGTCGGGCACGCCTACGACTTCATCCGCTGGGCCGAGCGGTACGGATACGACCTCGCGTACGCGGACACCCGCGATCTGCACGCGGGCCGTATCGACCCCACCCGCTACCGGGGCCTGGTCTTCCCCGGCCATGACGAGTACTGGTCGGCCCCCATGCGCCGGATCGCCGAGTCCGCCCGCGACCACGGCACCTCGCTCGTCTTTCTCTCCGCCAACACCATGTACTGGCAGGTGGAGCTGGGCGCATCGCCCTCCGGCGTACCCGACCGGCTGCTCACCTGCCGCAAGCGCCGGGGCCCGGGGAAGCCCGCGCTCTGGCGGGACATCGACCGCCCCGAACAGCAGCTCCTCGGCATCCAGTACGCGGGCCGGGTGCCCGAGCCGCACCCCCTGGTCGTACGGAACGCGGGCCACTGGCTCTGGGACGCGACCGGCGCGGGCGACGGCGACGAACTGCCGGGGCTGGTCGCGGGCGAGGCCGACCGTTACTTCCCGCGCACCTCGCTCCCCGAACACCAGCGGCGCATTCTGCTCGCCCACTCCCCGTACCGGGACGGCAGGGGCGCGACCCGCCACCAGGAGACCTCCCTGTACCGGGCGCCGTCCGGGGCGCTGGTCTTCGCCTCCGGCACCTTCGCCTGGTCCCCGGCGCTCGACCGGCCGGGCCATGTCGACCCCCGCATCCAGCGCGCGACGGCCAACCTCCTCGACCGGATCTGCAAGCGCGACTAGACCAGCCCGGCCCCACCACCGGCCAGGCCCGGCCCGGCCCCACCACCGGCCAGGCCCGGCCCGGCCCCACCACCGGCCAGGCCCGGCCCGGCCCCACCACGGCCAGGCCCGGCCCGGCCCCACCACGGCCAGGCCCCCGGCCCGGTCGCCCCCGGACAGCCCGCCCGACGACGGAAGCACCCGCATACGGAAGAATCGGTACCACTTCGTCAGAACCACGGGGAGGAACCGTGTCCGGATTCGTTGAAAAGCCCGAACCGCTTCAGGTGCCGGGTCTGGTGCATCTGCACACCGGCAAGGTGCGCGACCTGTACCAGAACGAGGCCGGGGACCTCGTCATGGTCGCCAGTGACCGCATCTCCGCCTACGACTGGGTGCTGCCCACCGAGATCCCCGACAAGGGACGGGTGCTCACTCAGCTCTCCCTCTGGTGGTTCGACATCCTCCAGAACCTCGTCCCCAACCATGTCCTGTCCACCGAACTGCCGCCGGGCGCCCCCGCCGACTGGGCGGGCCGCACCCTCGTCTGCACCTCGCTGCGCATGATCCCCGTCGAGTGCGTCGCCCGTGGCTATCTCACCGGCTCGGGCCTGGTCGAGTACGACGAGACCCGTACGGTCTGCGGCCTCGCGCTCCCCGAGGGGCTGACCGACGGCTCGGAGCTGCCCGGCCCGATCTTCACGCCCGCCACCAAGGCCGCCGTCGGCGACCACGACGAGAACGTCAGCTACGAGGAGGTCGCCCGCCAGGTCGGCGCGGAGACCGCCGCCCTGCTGCGGCAGACGACCCTGGCGGTCTACGGGCGGGCCCGGGACATCGCCCGCGACCGGGGCATCATCCTCGCCGACACCAAGTTCGAGTTCGGCTTCGACGGGGACGGCCTCGTCCTCGCCGACGAGGTGCTCACCCCGGACTCCTCGCGGTTCTGGCCGGTCGCCGGCTGGGAGCCGGGCCATGCCCAGCCCTCATACGACAAGCAGTTCGTACGCGACTGGCTGACCTCGCCCGCGTCCGGCTGGGACCGCCGGAGCGAGCAGCCGCCGCCCCCGCTCCCGCAGGAGATCGTCGACGCGACCCGGGCCAAGTATCTGGAGGCGTACGAACTGCTGACCGGCACGCCCTGGACATAACAACCAGGGCACACCGCCCACGCCGTGAACGGGACGCACCCCCGCACCGGGACAAACGGTGATGGACGACAAAGGCCCCGGTCCTGTGGAGGACCGGGGCC
>NZ_JBSGUP010000915.1:0-2495 GCF_053607985.1 Streptomyces sp. NPDC055078 | reverse complement strand
GCGTCCTCACCGCGTCCGTAACACCACCGGCACCTCACCGCGTCCGTAACACCATCCGTACGACCATCGCGACCGGTACTGCGTCCGCTCCCGCCACCGCCGTCCCACTTTCATCGGACTTCTCCGCATTACGCCACCCTCGCGAGAAATGTCATGGATCGTCCCGACCGCCCCCGGCCAGGGCGCGTTCGCTGTCGATGAAACACCGGTGGAATACCGCTCTCAGCGGAATCGGTTCCTCGATTCAGATGTTCGTACGTACCGGTAACCCCTGAGGTGATCGATCAGACTTCCCCAGAGCCCCGCCCCGCGTCCCGTCTTCCCCCAACAAGTGCGAAGATGGGTTCTCGGCAGGACAGGGCCCCATGACAGGGCCGACGAGACAGTGGCCGCACACCAGCCGAAAGGCCGGTCGTCCCTTGGAAGGGGGACTCCGGCGACCGGCGCACATGCATGGAGGACGTGACGTGGCGAACGACGCCAGCACCGTTTTCGACCTAGTGATCCTCGGCGGCGGTAGCGGCGGTTACGCTGCGGCGCTGCGTGGAGCCCAGCTGGGACTGGACGTCGCCCTGATCGAGAAGGACAAGGTCGGCGGCACCTGCCTGCACTACGGATGCATCCCCACCAAGGCTCTTCTGCACGCCGGCGAGATCGCCGACCAGGCCCGTGAGTCCGAGCAGTTCGGAGTCCGGGCGACGTTCGAGGGCATCGACGTCGCAGCCGTGCACAAGTACAAGGACGAGGTGATCTCGGGCCTTTACAAGGGTCTCCAGGGTCTGATCGCCTCCCGCAAGATCACCACCATCGAGGGTGAGGGACGGCTCTCCTCCCCCACCTCCGTCGATGTCAACGGCCAGCGGGTCCAGGGCCGGCACATCCTCCTGGCCACCGGCTCCGTACCGAAGTCGCTGCCCGGCCTGGAGATCGACGGCAACCGCGTCATCTCCTCCGACCACGCGCTGAGGCTGGACCGCGTCCCGCAGTCCGCGATCGTGCTCGGCGGCGGTGTCATCGGAGTCGAGTTCGCCTCCGCGTGGAAGTCCTTCGGCGCCGATGTCACGGTCATCGAGGGGCTGAAGCACCTCGTCCCCGTGGAGGACGAGAACAGCTCCAAGCTTCTTGAGCGCGCGTTCCGCAAGCGCGGCATCAAGTTCAACCTCGGCACCTTCTTCGAGAAGGCCGAGTACACCCAGGACGGCGTCCGTGTCACGCTCGCGGACGGCAAGACCTTCGACGCCGAGGTGCTCCTCGTCGCCGTCGGCCGTGGCCCGGTCTCCGCGGGGATCGGTTACGAGGAGCAGGGCGTCGCGATGGACCGCGGCTATGTCCTCGTGGACGAGTACATGCGGACGAACGTGCCGACGATCTCGGCCGTCGGTGACCTCGTCCCGACGCTCCAGCTCGCGCACGTCGGCTTCGCCGAGGGCATCCTGGTGGCGGAGCGGCTCGCCGGTCTCAAGACCGTGCCGGTCGACTACGACGGTGTGCCCCGGGTGACGTACTGCCACCCCGAGGTCGCGTCCGTCGGCATCACCGAGGCCAAGGCGAAGGAGATCTACGGTGCGGACAAGGTCGTCGCCCTGAAGTACCCCCTGGGGGGCAACGGCAAGAGCAAGATCCTCAAGACCCAGGGCGAGATCAAGCTCGTCCAGGTCAAGGACGGTGCCGTGGTCGGCGTCCACATGGTCGGTGACCGGATGGGCGAGCAGATCGGTGAGGCGCAGCTCATCTACAACTGGGAGGCGCTGCCGGCCGAGGTCGCGCAGCTCATCCACGCGCACCCGACCCAGAACGAGGCGCTCGGCGAGGCCCATCTGGCGCTCGCGGGCAAGCCTCTGCACGCCCATGACTGAGCAGGCTGGGCCGGCTGGGCCGTATGGACTGCCCCGGGCTCTCGGACGCGACGACCACTTCCGCACTTCCCCACGCTCGCCGCTTCGCCTGAGCTGGGAAGACCCCATCGTTAGGAGCAACTGAAACCATGTCGGTTTCCGTATCCCTTCCGGCGCTCGGCGAGAGCGTCACCGAGGGCACTGTCACCCGCTGGCTGAAGGCCGAGGGCGAGCGCGTCGAGGTCGACGAGCCGCTGCTCGAGGTCTCGACCGACAAGGTCGACACCGAGATCCCCTCCCCGGCCGCCGGCACGCTGCTGGAGATCCTGGTCGGCGAGGACGAGACCGCCGAGGTCGGTGCCAGGCTCGCGGTGATCGGTGTGTCCGGTGCTGCCCCCGCGCAGCAGGCGCCCGCCCCGGCCGCCCCCGCGGCCCCGGCCCCGGCGCCCGTACAGGAGGCACCCGCCGCTCCGGCTCCCGCGCCCGCCGCTCCGGCGGCTCCCGCGCCGGCTCCGGTCCAGGCCCAGGCTCCGGCCGCCCCGGCACCGGTCCGGCCCGCGCCCGCTCCGGTGGCTCCCGCGGCTCCGGCGCCCGCCGGCGGTGGTGACGCCTATGTGACCCCCCTGGTCCGTAAGCTCGCCGCCGAGAACAGCGTGGACC
>NZ_JBSGUP010000914.1:0-2496 GCF_053607985.1 Streptomyces sp. NPDC055078 | reverse complement strand
CCCCGTCCGCACAGGAGGCGGACGGGGTGTCGGAGGGCCGGCGCCCCGCCGCTGTCCAGCAGTCCGTGCGGCGGGTGACGAGACCACAGGCGACGGTGAACAGGAGGACGCGCGGGTTCGCACGGCGCGGTCACCCGCCGAACACACCGTGCGAAACACCGGGCGCGGTGGTCGGCCGAAACGGTGTCCTACGAGGCACAGATGGTCGCGGGGGCCGGTGTGTGCGGGTGGGGCCGATTCCTCGGGTGGCGGGCCGGGAGACCGTGCGCTCGATCACCGGACGGGGGCGGCCCGATCGTTCGCCGAACTCGATTGGTCCTGGACATTGACAACCGTCGACAGGCGCCCATACGTTCAGGCCGATCCGGTCGGTGGGCAACAAACCGATCGGGGGGAGCGCTTCCGGCGCTCCACGGAGACCGTTGCATGCCGACCAGGCGTGCGACGAACTGGCCGGCGACCGAAGTCCCACAGCCAGTGGAGGTCTCTCGTATGAAAGTCGTACTCCATCGAACGCACGGCGGCTCGGATGTGCTCCAGGTCGCCGAAGTCCCCCTACCCGAGCCCGGACCGGACGAGGTGCTCGTCCGCGTCGCGGCCTGCGGCCTCAACCATCTGGACGTGCTCCAGCGGCGTGGGCCCGCGCTGATTCCGGGGTTCACCCTACCGCATGTGGGTGGCATGGACATCGCAGGTACCGTCGCGGCGGTCGGCCCGGCGGGCACCGGGCGGGCGGGCGGCGAAACCGCGCTCGCCGAGGGCGCGCGTGTCGTCGTGAATCCGGCCGTGCCGTGCGACCGCTGCGAGAGCTGCGCCGCCGGAGCCGACGGCAGATGCCCGAACGCGGGTGTCATCGGCGCCAACCTGGCCGGCGGCTACGCCGAGTACGTGCTCGTCCCGGCGGCCAATGTGCACCACGTGCCGGACGAGGTCGACCTGGTCGACGCGGCCGTCGTGCCGACGATCTGGATGACGGCCTGGCACGCGCTCGTCGAGATCGGCAAGGTCCGCCTCGGCGAGACGGTGCTGATCCACGCGGCCGGCAGCGGCGTCAGTACCGCGCTGATCCAGCTGGCCAAGGCCGGCGGTGCCCGCGTGGTCACCACGGTCGGCTCGGACGCGAAGGCCGAGTACGCGCGCGGCCTGGGCGCCGACGTCGTGGTCAACTCGACGACCGGCGACGTCGTGAAGACGGTGCGCGAGGTCACCGGGGGGCGGGGCGCCGACCTCGTGCTCGACCACGTCGGCCCGGCCACCTGGAACACCGGCGTCTACAGCCTCGCCCCGCGCGGACGGCTGGTGTTCTTCGGCAACACGACCGGCAACCGGGCCGAGTTCGACCTGGTGTACGCCTACCACTTCGGCCTCCAGCTGCTCGGCTCGGACCCGTACGACCGCCGCGAGTTCGCCGCGATGCTCGACGCCTACTGGGCCTCGACGTTCCGCACCCCGATCGACAGCGAGTTCCCGCTGGCCGAGACCGCTGCGGCACAGGAGCGGATGGAGTCGCGGCTGGCCACCGGCAAGATCGTGCTGCGTCCATGAGTACGGGGCCCATCAGTACGGTGCCCGCCACCCCGGTCGGCCCGGCGCCGGTGTGGGACGTCATCAACGGCTTCACGTCCTACTGGGCGCTCTCGGCCGCGCTCGACCTCGGCCTGTTCGACGCCCTGGCGGCGGACGCCGATTCCGGGACCGGAGCCGATTCCGGGACCGGACTGGACGCCGCGCAGCTCGCTGCCGCGATCGGTGCGGCCGGGCCGGGTCCGGTGACCGTGCTGGCCGAGACCCTCGTCGCGCTCGATCTGCTCGCCGCCGACGATGACCGCTTCCGGCTCACGCCCACGGCCGAGCGCTATCTGGTGTCGACGGCACCTGCCTCGATGGCCGCACTCGTACGGTACTCACCCGGTCCGCCGGCGGCCTGGCCTGGTCTGGCCGACACCGTCCGCACCGGGGCGCCCGAGCCGGCCGTGACAGCCGGCCTGACCGAGCTGTACCCGGCGCTCGTGCGCGCGACCGGCCCGACACAGGCCGGCGTGGCGACGGCTGTCGCCGCCGAGCTGGAGCGCCGCGGGTGGTGGCCGGAGCGGCCGACGATCGTCGACCTGGGCTGCGGCTCGGGGGCATGGCTGACCGCGCTGCTGCGCACCCGGCCGAACGGCACGGTGATCGCGGTCGACCGGCCGAACGTGCTGCCGATCGCCGAGCAGACGGCCACGGACGCCGGCCTGCGTGAGCGGGTGGTCGCCGTGGCCGGCGACTACCTCGATGTCGCGCTCCCCGTCGCCGCTGCCGACGTCGTCGTCCTGGCGCATGTGCTGCGGGCCGAACCGGCCGGGCGGGCCCGGCAGTTGCTCGCCCGCGCGGTCGAGCTGGCCGGTCCGGGCGGGGTCGTCGTGGTCGTGGACTACGCGCGTCCCGACCCGGCCCCCGCCCGCCACGACGGCGACAGCGACAGCGACAGCGACGAGGACGGCAGCGGCGAGGACCGCG
>NZ_JBSGUP010000913.1:0-2517 GCF_053607985.1 Streptomyces sp. NPDC055078 | reverse complement strand
GGAACGAGGGGCGGACCCACTGGGCCCGCCCCTCGTTCGCGCACCGGCTCCCGGGAGGGCGGCCGGCCGGACACACAAGGAGTTCGCATGCGCGACTTCGTCTACCACGGCAGTGACGGCTGCCGACTGCACGCCACCGCACTGGGCCAAGGACCGGCACTGATCCTGCTGCACGGCGGCGGGGCGGATCGCCACAGACTGCTGCCGCTGGCCCGTCTGCTCGCCGACGGCTTCACCGTTGTCCTGGCCGATGTGCGCGGCTACGGCCGCTCGGTGTGTGCCGGCCACGCACGCCACACCGGAACCCAGTACACCGAGGATGTCGACGCCCTGCTGGACCAGCTCGGGCTTCGCCGGGCCACGCTGGGCGGCACGGGCCCGGGCGGAGCGGTGACCTTGCGGGTAGCCGCCGAGCGCCCTGACCGCGTCCGTGCCGCACTCGTCATCGGCGTGGAGGGCATCGGGAACGACACGGCCCAACGGGCCGGGACGGCAACGCCTCAGCCATCCGCCGCCCGCATCCGCGAACAGGGCATCCACACGACATGCGGTCCTCTCCTGCCGGCGCCGGTCCCCGGGACCGGCCCCCTGGTGTGCGCGGCCCCGCCCCGCTCGCACCCCGTGGGCATCGCCACCGCCCGGGACCGGGACTCCCCACGGCTCGGCGACCTCGCCGCGATCACCGTGCCCACCCTGGTCGTCGCTGACACCGACTCCCCATGCCCCGGAGCCCTGTCCGCTCAGGCGGCCCGCGCGTTGCCCCACGGCCACCTGGCGCGCGTGCCCCTGACCGTCGGCCCGCTCAGCGCGGACGGCCTGGCCCCCGCCCTGGCACCGGCCATCTGGGACTTCCTCGTCACACACCTGACGCTGCACGCGGCAGCGCCGGGCCGCCCCTGGTATCAGCTCCCCTGTCACAGCCACGAGGTCCGGTCGTACCACCCGGAGTGAGGCACACCCTCGGCTGCGCGCCCGGCGCCAGGCGCCGCGCGACCGACAGGTCAGCGCACCCTTCCGCGCGCCTTCAGCGGCAGCGGCGGGAGTTCCGGCGCGGGCAGCGGGCCGCCGTCGTAGCCGTGGACCTCGCCGAACCGGGAGCCCTCCATCCAGTCCTGGCGGGCCTGCTCGATCTCGGCCTGGGTGCGGCCCACAAAATTCCACCACATGATCAGTTCCTCCTCGAACGGCTCGCCGCCGAGGAGCATCAGGCCGGCGTCGGAGTCGGCGTGGAGTGGGAGTTCGGTGCGACCGCTGCCGAGGTAGAGCCATGGAGCCGGGGAGTACGGGGACGCCGTCGACATGGGCCTCGCCGGACATGGAGAGGACGGCGTACTCGAAGTCGGGGTCGAGGGGAAGGTTCAGCCGGGTGCCGTGTGCGAGGGCCAGGTCGGCGCCGACGATGGGGGTGTACGTCGTACCGGGTGACGCCGCGCCGTCCAGGGTGCCGAGGATGACGGTGGCCGTCAGCCCCGGGGCGGTGACGGCCGGGAGGTCGGCATGGTGCTGGAAGTGGGGCTCGACATGGCGGTGGGTGTCGGGGAGAGCGACCCACAGCTGGGCGCCGTGGAGAAAGCGGGCATGGGTCCGCGGGCTCTCCTCGGAGTGGCTGATCGCGCGGCCGGAGGTCATCAGGCCGAGTTCGCGCGGGCGAATGGTCGCGAGGCTGCCGGTGCTGTCGCGGTGCAGCACCTCGCCCTCGTGGAGCCAGCTGACGGTCTGGAGACCCATATGGGGGTGGGGCGGTACCTGCATACCGGGCTCATCGGCGATGTCATCGGGACCGTAGTGGTCGACGAACGCCCAGGCGCCGACCATGCGGCGGCCGAGGTTGGGCAGCAGCCTGCGGACCTCGGTGGATTCACCCAGCTGAACGCGGCGCGGGCTGAGAAGCTCACGGACCGGTTCGGCGACGACGAAACCGCGACCGCCGCAGACGGAGGGCGCGGCCTGACGATCGAGATTGCTCATGGTGCTCAACCTATTCCTGTAAGGGTGGCTGCCGTCAGCCCCCACACCCCAAACGATAGTGGAATATTCAACTACTATCCTCCGTTGACGCCATCGCAAGCAACCGAACGAGACTCCGAGGAGGAGAGCCAGTGAGCGAGACGTACTACGAGTTCGGCACCGCCGCCGAGCGGTGGGACCGTGCGCAGCTGTTCTTCGACTCCAAGGAGTACCAGACGGCGGCCCGCATCCTGCGCGGCCTGGTCGACGAGGCGCCCGAGCAGATCGCCCCGCGGCTGCTGCTCGCCCGCGCCTACTACCACTCCGCCCAGCTCGGCCGCGCCGAGGGCGAGCTGCGCTCGGTGCTGGAGCTGAGCCCGGTGGAGCACTACGCCCGGATGATGCTCGGCCGCACCCTGGAGCGCCAGGGCCGGCCGGACGAGGCGGCCCCGCATCTGCGGATGGCCGCGGCGATGTCCGGCGACTGACCGGGGCACAACGAGGCACAACGACGAACAACAAGGCACAACGAACAACAACGACGAACCACGACGAGTACGGACCGGCCCC
>NZ_JBSGUP010000912.1:0-2518 GCF_053607985.1 Streptomyces sp. NPDC055078 | reverse complement strand
ACCCCCGCGCCCCCCCCCCCGCCGGCGCCTGGGGCGGCGGGGGGGGCGCGGCCGCCCCCCCCCCACAACGGCCCGCGCGGCACGGGCCCGCGCGTCAGGGCCACCCCCCCCGCACGAGTTAGTCGCATCGGCTGAAGAAGACCCCACCACTTCGTTCTCCCGGCCAAGGCCGAGGCGTACCCCGGCTCCCTAACCTGGTGGCACCCCCCGGCCCACGACCCCTGGACGGTTCCCATGACGACCGAAGTCGACCACTCCCGATGGAACAATCTGCTCACCTCGACGGCGGCCAGGTACGACATCCCCGGCGCGACGCTCGCCTTCTCCGTCGGCGGCCGGATGTACGAGTTCGGTACGGGCGTCCTCAACCGGGACACCGGGGCGCCGGTGCGCACGGACTCGCTCTTCCAGATCGGGTCGGTCACCAAGGTGTGGACGGCGACCCAGATCATGAAGCTGATCGAGGAGGGCCGGTTCACTCTCGAAACGCCCGTCGTGGAGCTGCTCCCGGAGTTCAGGGTCGCCGACGCGGAGCTGAGCAAGGCCGTCACCGTACGGCATCTGCTCACCCACACCTCCGGTATCGACGGCGACCTCTTCCTCGACACCGGACGCGGCGACGACTGTGTGGAGAAGTACACCGCCGCCTGTGCCGACCTGACCGCGATACACCCCCTCGGGGCGACCCAGTCGTACTGCAACTCCGGATTCGTGGTGCTCGGCCGGATCATCGAGCAGGTCACCGGCAAGGGCTGGGACGCGGCCCTGCGCGAGCAGATCATCGAGCCGCTGGGTCTCACCCACACCGTGACCCTCCCGGAGGAGGTGCTCCGCCGCAGCGCCGCCACCGGGCATGTGGACGGCGCCGTCGCCCCGGTGTGGGGTCTGATGCGGTCGGTGGGTCCCGCCGGGCTGATCTGCGCCCAGGCGTCCGACGTCGTCCGGTTTGGACTGGCGCATCTCACCGACCGGCTGCTGAGTGCGCCCGGGGTGATGTGGGAGCCACAGGTCGGGATTCCGTGTCCGATGCCCTTCGCGTCCGAGTGGGGTCTCGGCTGGATGCTCGACACCGTCGACGGGCGCAGGGTCGTCTCGCACGGCGGGAACACCATCGGCCAGTCCGCGCTGCTCTGGGTCGTACCGGAGCTGGACTTCGCCGCCTGCGTCCTGATGAACGGCGGGGACTCCGCCGGATTCCAGCACGAGATCGGGACCCAGCTGTTCGGCGAGCTGCTCGGCCTTGAGGTCCCGGCCGCCGTGCGGCCCCCGGCCACCCCGGTCGACGCCGATCCGGCGCGTTTCGCCGGTGTGTACGAGAGCGTGGGCATGCGGTTGACGCTGACCGTACGGGAGGACGGCGGGCTCCGGCTGGAGTCCGAGCGCAAGGGCGATCTGGCCGCCGTGGACGACGACATGGCCTTTGATCTGGTCGCCACGGACGAGCGGACCTTCATCGGGCAGCTGCGCGGCGACAGCTGGGCACCCATGCGCTTCTACGAACTGGCCGACGGCACGCCCTATCTGCACTTCGGTGTCCGGGCCATCCCCAAGACCGGTTGAGAGGGATCTCCGTGGCAAGCGGTTCCCGTCCCGGCCGGGACGGACTCGGGAAGATCTTCGCCGATGCCGACGCGGAGGGGTTCCTCCATGTCCGCGATATCGACGGCGACGCCGAGATCGGCTTCGGCCCGGACGATCCGGTCGTCCTGGCCTCGGTGTTCAAGGTGCCGGTGGCACTCGCCTATGTGCGCCGGGTCGCAGCGGGCGAGCTGGATCCGACCCGACGGCTCACGGTGGTCCGGGCGGACAAGGAAGGAGGGATCGGCACCTGCGGCTGTCGCGACGAGGTCGGGATGAGCCTGCGCGACCTCGTCTTCATGATGCTGACGATGAGCGACAACGCGGCCACCGACGTCGTGATGCGAGAGCTCGGTCTTGACCACATCCACGCCGCCCTCGCCGCCCTCGGGCTCACCCGCACCTGGCTCATCGGGAACGGCCGGGACATGTTCACCGACGCGATACCGGGGCTCGACTTCGAGACGGAAGGCGCCCTCGACGCCCGGCTGGCGGCCATCCCGGAGGACGAACTGCGCTCACTCTCCCTGCGCGACCCGGAGCGTACGACCTCGGGAACCTCGCGGGAGATGACCACCCTGCTGGCCGCGGTCTGGCGGGACGAGGCGGGGACACCGGACGCGTGTGCCGAACTGCGCGGGATCATGGGGCAGCAGGTGTGGCCGCACCGGCTCGCCGCCGGATTCGAGGACGGGATCAAGGTGTCCGGCAAGACCGGGACCCTGTGGGGCGTCCGGAACGAGATCGGCGTCGTGGAGTACCCCGACGGGCGGCGTTACGCGGCAGCGGTCTTTCTGCGGCCCCGGTCGATGGCGCTGCGGCTCCCGAAGGCCGACGCGGCGATCGGCCGGGCGGCGCGGGCGGCGATCGACCTGCTGCGGGCCTGATCCCGCCGGGCCGTGGTCCCGGTCCTGGTCCCGGTCACGGGGCCGGGGGACCC
>NZ_JBSGUP010000911.1:0-2520 GCF_053607985.1 Streptomyces sp. NPDC055078 | reverse complement strand
CGCCGCGCTCGCGGCTGCGGGCAGCGAGGGTGAACGGGAGCGGATCTCCGACGCCTTCGCCTCCGGTCTTGAGACAAGCCAGCTGGTCGGGGCGGTGGCGGTGCTCGCCGGTGGGCTGCTGGCCGCGCTGCTGCTGAGGCGGGCGGAGCGGGCAGACTCCACCAGGACGGCGGCATAGCATCGGGACCAGGTGAAAGTTCCCATTCCGGCGCTGCCGGGCCTTCGGGAGGCACCCTGGTCCATGGGCGAGGCGGCCGGTGCGATGGTGAGTGCGGCGAGGAGGGTGGCGTGATGGTGGTGGATACGGCGAGGAGGGTGGCGCGATGGTGAGTGCGGCCGACCGCGCGAAGGGGCCCGTGCGGACCAGTGTGTGGCTGGACGGCAAGGAGGAGCGCGGTCACAAGCAGGGGCACTCCTCCGGGCTCGACCGCGCCAGGATCGTCGACGCGGCCGTACGGCTCCTGGACGCGGATGGCGCGGCCCGGTTCTCGATGCGGCGGCTGGCGGGCGAGCTGAATGTCACCGCGATGTCGGTCTACTGGTACGTGGACACCAAGGACGACCTGCTGGAACTGGCCCTGGACTCCGTCCTCGGCACCATCCGGCTGCCGGATGTGAGCGACCCGGAGCGGTGGCGCGAGCAGCTCCGCACCCTCGCGGCCGAGTACCGGGGCGTACTGGTCCGGCACCCCTGGGTGTCACGGCTGGCCGGCACCTTCCTCAATATCGGGCCCCACTCGATGGCCTTCTCGCTGACCGTGCAGCAGGTGATGCGGAGCACCGGGCTGCCGCCGCACGGGCAGATGGGCGGGCTGGCGGCGGTGTTCCAGTTCGTTTACGGGTTCGGCACGATGGAAGGGCACTTCATCCAGCGGTGCCGCGCCTCCGGGATGACGCAGGACGAGTACTACCAGCAGGCGATGGGGGCGGTGACCTCGCAGTCGGACTTCGGGGAGTTCCTGACCAGCTCGACAAAGATCATGGAAGCGCGGGGCGGGGACACGGTGGCGGAGATGCGTGAGCGGGACTTCGAGTTCGCGCTGGACCTGCTGGTGGCGGGGATCGAGGCGATGGCCGGCCGGGAGTAGCCCGGTGCCCTGCCCTGCCCTGCGCTTCCCGCCCTGCGTCCGCTGCGCTGTCTCGCCCGCTCTGTGCTTCCCGCCCTGTCCCTCCGGCCTTGTCCCTCCTGCCCTGCCTCCTCTGCCGCTCTTTCCCGGCCCCTTCCGCCCGACCCCTTCCGCTCATGCGTCGGAGAGCGAGGACTCCCGGACCGTATGGCTCCTGAGTGCGACCTCCTTGATGAAGAGAATCGCCAGGAAGGAGAGGAGGGCCAGCGGCGCGGAGTAGAGGAAGACATCGCCGATCCCGTGCCCGTACGCCCCCTCCACCACCGTACGCAGCGGCTCCGGCAGCGCCGCCAGATCCGGTATGCCGCCCTCGGCGGTGCCGCTGCCCAGCGCCGCGCCCCTGGGGCCCAGTTCCGCGAGCCCGTGCTCCGTATGCTGGGAGACCCGGCTGCCCAGCAGTGCGCCGAGGGCGGAGACGCCGACCGCGCCGCCCAGGGAACGGAAGAAGGTCACCATCGAGGAAGCCGCGCCGAGGTCCTGGGCGGCCACCTGGTTCTGGGTGGCGAGGACGAGGTTCTGCATCATCATGCCGAGGCCGAGGCCCATGACCGTCATATAGACGGCCAGGTGCCAGTACTCGGTGTCGTAGCGCATCGTGCCGAGCAGTCCGAGGCCCGCTGTCACCAGTACGGCACCGCTGACCAGCCAGAACTTCCAGCGGCCGGTGCGGGTGATGATCTGCCCTGAGACGGTGGAGGAGACGAACAGGCCCGCTATCAGGGGGATGGTCATCACCCCGGACATCGTCGGGGACTGGCCGCGCGCGAGCTGGAAGTACTGGCTGAAGAACACCGTGCCGCTGAACATCGAGACACCGACGAAGAGGGACGCCAGCGAGGTGAGCGCGATGGTGCGGTTGCGGAACAGCCGCAGCGGGATGACCGGGTCGCTCGCGCGGGTCTCGACGTAGAGGAAGGCCGAGCCGAGGACCAGCGCCCCACCGACCATCGCGAACGTCTGCCAGGACGCCCACGCGTACTTGTCACCCGCGAACGTCACCCAGATCAGCACCAGTGACACCGCCGTGCTGATGAGGAACGCGCCGGTCCAGTCGATCCGCACCTTCCGCCCCTGGCCTTCGGCATGGGGGACCCCGACTGCGGGCAGCTTCAGCGTCTTCTGGATCACCAGCGTCGCGATCAGGGCGAAGGGGACGCCGACGTAGAAGCACCAGCGCCAGCCGAGCCAGTCGGTGTCGGTGATCACCCCGCCGAGCAGCGGACCGCCGACGGTTGCGACCGCGAAGGTCGCGCCGAAGTAGCCGCTGTAGCGGCCACGCTCGCGCGGGGAGACCATCGCCGCCATGATGACCTGTCCGAGGGCGCTGAGGCCGCCGACGCCGATGCCCTGGACGACCCGGCAGGCGATGAGCATGGCCGGGCTCTGCGCGAGT
>NZ_JBSGUP010000910.1:0-2532 GCF_053607985.1 Streptomyces sp. NPDC055078 | reverse complement strand
TCCACGTCCGGCACCCGCACCCGGTCGATACGGGGGCATCTCCCGCGGAGGCCGCAACCGGTCACCCCGCCGCTACGGGAACCCCCCGTCCGCGTCCTTCAGCCGCTCCACCAGCGACTCCCACTCCGCCGTCATGACGCTGTGCTGGCCCGCGTAGATGACCGCCGCCTGAAACGCCAGCAGATCCGCCTCCAGGAGACGCGCCGTCAGGCCGCCGTCCCCCGGGGCCCCGCGCAGACACCGCACGGCCCGCCGGTGGAAGTGGAACCAGCAGTCATCCAGCACGCTCAGCCCACACAGCAGCCGGAGCCGTACCCACTCCCGGCCCCCCGGCCACTTCCCCGGGACCCGCATCAGCTCACGGTGCCCCACCGGCCGCCCCTTCCCTGACGCCCGGAAGCAGTCCGGGTTGCTCCTGGGCTGCCGGGCTGCCGGTCTCCACCAGTTCGGCCCACACCGCCTTGCCGCCGTCCCTCCGGTCGGTCACACCCCACCGCGCGGCCAGCTCGTCCACGATCAGCAGCCCCCTGCCCCCGGGCGAGTCGGCGCGCGGCGCCAGCAGCAGGGGCCGCTCCGCCGACGCGTCGAGCACCTCGATGCGCACCCCGCCGGGCAGCAGGCGGAACCAGGTCTCGATTCCCCCCGTGGTGTGCACACAGGCGTTCGTGACGAGTTCCGACAGCACCGTCAGCGCGAACGGCGCCATCTCCACGAGACCCCACGCCATCAGCTCCCTGCGCAGTGCGTCCCGGGCGAGACCCGGTGACCGAGGATCCCGGGCCCACCTACGCCGTACCTGAATCCGCGTCATCAGCCCCTCCGGTACGGAGCCTCAGGGCCCAGGTCGAGACCGGCAGCGGCCACCATCAGCCCCTGTCGGCGCAGGCCCCGCAGCCGGTCCTCGTACGCCGCCAGATACGGCCGCACCAGCGCGCACTCCTCCCCCGCCAGCGGGCGGGAGCGGTCCGGGGCCAAGTCGTCCCGACCGGAGGCGTAGATGACGACCCGTCGGGGACGACCCGGCACCCGCCCCTGGTGCGGCTGGGCCTGCCGATGCCGACCCCTGGGCGGAAATAAGGCACGCAGCGCAATGCTGATGCCAAGGCGGATAACCTTCATCGTGTTGACGCTCCTGTTCGGCGTTGACCACGCCCCCGGATCTCGCCCGATCGCGGGGGTTTCCACTGACCAAGTCAACGCGGACGCGCCTTCGCCGAACTTGCACATCGTTTGCACAGCCACTGGGCGGGTACGCGAAAAGGCTGTGAACCCGGATGCGGCGCAGACTCCGTGAGGAAGAATGGTCTTATGAGCACCACAGAACTGGCACCCGGCGCGAACCTCGCGGCTTTACGCAAGGAACGTGGTCTGTCTCAGGCACAGCTGGCCCGAAAGGCAGCGATCTCCCTATCCCTCCTGTCCAAGATCGAGGTAGGGAGCCGGACACTGACTCCGGCCATTGCCACCGCCGTGGGCAAACCCTTGGGGCTGACCATGGCTGAAGTGCTGGGCGCGACAGCGGTCCAGAAAGACAGCGAACAGCCCCTTACCGACTTGCGATCGGCTCTCCGGGATTACGATCTGCCGGACCGGCGCGAAGTCGAAGAGGGCGCACTCTGCGCGGACGCGCGCGCGGCCCAGCAGCATCGCAGGCGATTCGACGTTTCCGGGCTGCTGGCCGTGCTGCCGAAACTGCTCAGGGACGCGACGACCCACGCCCATGTCACCAACAGTCCCCAGAGCTGGATGAGGCTGGCCGAGGTGTACAGCACCGTCTACTGGGTCGCCGCCCGGCACCGGTGGATGGACCTGGCGGAACTCGCGGTGACCCGTCAGCGGTGGGCCGTCGACCAGCGGCCCAACCCGCTGGGAGCAGCGATCGCGGACCGGGACAGGGCCGGCTCGTATCTGAACTTCGGCGACATCGAGCGGGGGCTCGACATCGTCGATCGTGCCCTCGCCAACGCACAGCAATCGCTGGAGGGAACAGAGCGGGACATCGCCGTATGCATCCTCAATCTGCGAGGGATGACCCTGGCGGGCAGACTCAGGGACAAGAAAGAGGCGAAGCGGGAAGCGGAGCGGCACATAAGGTCGGCCCTGACCACATCACAAGGAATGAGCCACGACCTTGAAGTGCACGGTCTGACGGTCGGCCCGCAGAATACGTTCACACATCAGCTGGCGACCTATGTCGACCTCGGCCGTGCGCGCCAGGCGCTGACTCTGACGGGTGATCTGTCCGCCGCCCTGACCGGACTGCCCCCGACCCGGAGGGCGCCCACCTATGTCAACGCGGCCCGGGCGCAACTCGATATCGGAGACCGGGACGGAGCACTGGGAAACCTGATCAAAGCCTGGGATATCGCTCCGCAAATGGCGCGCATGAATCCCATGGGGCGGGAAGTCTTCCGAGTCGTGTCGTCGCTGCACCGCCGCAGCAATCCCGAGCTGGTGAGGTTGTCCAAGCTCTCCGGTATCGCACTCTGATGCGGGAGGCTGCACGGCCGGGTGGGGCGCAGGGTGCCGGTC
>NZ_JBSGUP010000909.1:0-2537 GCF_053607985.1 Streptomyces sp. NPDC055078 | reverse complement strand
CCCGGACAGCGCCGCGGAGATCCAGCCGGGCGGTCTCGGCCTCGCAGCGCAGCAGCCGGTCGGCGACCTCAGCGGCCTCGGCGGCCGGGACGACCGCGAGGCCGTCCCCGTCGCCGAAGACGATGTCGCCCGGCATGACCACGACACCCCCGACGCTCACCGGCACATTGATCCGGCCCTCAAGCGACAGCACCCGGGTGGTGAGCGAGGTGACACCCCGGGAGTAGACCGGGAAGCGCAGCTCCCGTATCTCCTCGACGTCATTGGTCGAGCCGTTCGAGACGGCCGCCACCGCGCCCAGGTCGGCCGCGATCCCGGCGAGGGTGCCGCCGAAGCTGGAGCGGCCGTCGTCACCGCACTGGTCGATCACCACCACATCGCCGGGCCGGACCAGGCTCATCGCCCGGTGCACCGCCGTGGAGTCGACATGGGGAATCTTGACGGTGAGCGCCGGCCCGGCGAACGGTCCGCACTCCGCGACCGGGCGCAGCCCGCGCGGGAACCCGAAGTCCGTGAGGTGCCCCAGGGCGGCCGTGCCGACCCGGGTGAAAGCCTCGACGACCCCGGAATCCGGCCGTTTGAAATCGGAACCGATCAGGAATGCCATGGTGCGTTCTCGCCGCCGCTCGTACTCGGGGGTGGGATGACAGGAGTATGCGCAGCCCATCGTTCAGGTGCAATGAGTTCTGTTACTGAACGAAAACCACCACGACGGGAGTACGGCGGCAGGGGGTGCCCAGAAGGGCGGGAAGGGCTGGTCAGAGCAGCGGGGCGGCCGGGAGGCGGGCCGGTGGGGACGGCCGCGCGACGGTGTTTATGTTCAGGAACACCCGGTCATGGATTCCGGGCCCGGGTGCCGGGAAAATCGGGTCCAGGTCACTGAGAATTCCAACCGTGAGGAAATGGGTGTGCATCGCGCCGAGCACCGTGTCGAGGAAGGGTCCGTCGAATTCGACGGGCACCGTACGTACTACCGCATCACCACCGACACCCGGTCCGCCGGGCGTTCGGGGCGGCCCCTGGTGGTCGTCCACGGCGGACCCGGCTGCACCCATGACTATCTGCTGAGCCTCACCGATCTGGTGTCGCCCGAGCGGCCCGTCATCCACTACGACCAACTCGGCAACGGGCGCTCGACCCATCTGCCCGACCGGCCCCGCGAGTTCTGGACCGTGGAGCTGTTCCTGCGGGAACTCGACCGGCTGCTGCACACCCTCGGCATCGGCGACTACGACCTGCTGGGCCAGTCCTGGGGCGGCATGCTGGCGGCCGAGCACGCGGTACGGCGGCCCGCCGGACTGCACCGGCTGGTGATCGCCAACTCACCCGCGTCGATGGAGCTGTGGAGCGCCGAGGCGGCCCGGCTGCGCGGGACCCTGCCCCGAGAGGTCCAGGACACCCTGGCCGCCCACGAGTCGGCCGGAACGACGGACTCTCGGGCGTACCGGGAGGCGTCCGCGGAGTTCTACCGCCGCCATGTCTGCCGGACCGAACCGATGCCGCCGGAGGTCGCCCGTACCTTCGAGTGGATCGACGCCGACCCGACCGTCTACCACACCATGAACGGCCCGACGGAGTTCCATGTGGTCGGCACCCTGCGCGGCTGGTCGGTCGTCGACCGGCTGCCCGCGATCGCCGTACCCACCCTGGTGATCAACGGCGCGTTCGACGAGGCGGGCGACGACACCGTCCGCCCCTTCGCCGAGCGGATCGCCGGTGCCCGCTGGATCCGCTTCGAGGAGTCCAGCCATATGCCCCATGTCGAGGAACGCGAGGCGTATATGACCGAGGTCGCCGCATTCCTCGGCGGCCCGCGGCTGCCGTGAGCGGAGGCGAGGGGCACCGAGCACCGGAACCGGAGGCCGTGGGAGCGGGCGGAGAGCGGGCGGACTCAGGGATCAGGGATCAGGGCACCCGGGGCCCGTCGATGGGCTTTCCGTTCTCGTCGTACACCCAGGGGTTGGCCACACACCCCTTGAGCCCGTCGATCTGCTGCATCATCGCGGGCGCGGGCCGGCCGGGTCCGGGGCAGCCGCGGTGCCCGTGGCCGAGTATGTGCCCGACCTCGTGATTGATGATCAGCGCGTGGTAGTCGTGGGCGCGGTTCGGGTACTGCTCGCTCAGTTCGGTCCAGCGCCGTACGTTCACCACGAGATCGGGCGCGTTGGCGCAGTTGACCTCGCCCCGCGTCTTCAGACCCCAGGCGCCGCACAGCTTGTCGGTCGTCCCCGGCGAGACCACGTGCACCACCATGTCGTACGGCGGTGAGTCGACCCGCTGGAACGATGCGGCGCCGTGCCTGGTCCAGCCGCGCCGGTCGCGGAGGATGCCGTCGATCTCGTCGGCGAGCCGGCGGGCGTCCAGCCCGGTGCCGTCCTCCAGCTTCACCCCGTAGCGGATGAGCCGGCCCCCGGTGCCCGCGCGGCGACCGGTCCCCTCGGCCCAGGTGTAGGTCCCGGGGCCGTCGACCAGATACGCGGGTGTGCGGGTCGCCGTGGACGGGCGGCCCCCGGCCGTCGGTCCGGGGGCCGGCGGGA
>NZ_JBSGUP010000908.1:0-2546 GCF_053607985.1 Streptomyces sp. NPDC055078 | reverse complement strand
CCTCAGGGGCGGCGCCGACGGCGGGGGCGTTGGGGGGCCCTGAGTGACGGCGGGGCGGAACGGGCGGGACCAGTCGAACGGAACGAACCAGCGGAACGAACCAGCGGAGGCGGGAGCAGCCATGAACACCACGACCTCGGAGCCGGAGGGCGGCGGCTCGTCGCCCGACGCCGCCCGGCACACACCTCTCATCGCCCCGGAGGCGACCACCGAGATCCCGGTGCACCTCCTCTTCCGTGACGACTTCCCCGGCGACTTTCCCGGCGACCTGTCCGGCGGCACCCCCGGTGGTATCTCCGGCGGCGTGCCCGGCGGCCTCCCCGGTGCCGGCTCACCGCCGGTCGCTCTGCGGCCCGCCGTGGTGGCCCGTCGGCTGGGCACGGGCGAGCAGCCCAGGGTGGGCCGCGGGCCGGTGCCGTCACGTCCCGCCGCCGGAGCCGTCCAGCCGCCGCGGCGGCCCGCCCCGCCCGTCGACCCGGAACTCGCCGAGCGGCCCGGGGCGGTGCTGCCCGGCTGGACCGGGCTGGTCGCGGGGGCGTGCGCGCTCGCCGGGACGGGCGCGGTGCTGTGGGGGGCCGGGGCGATCCCGGCGATGGTGACGCGGGTGCTCCGGCTGCCCTCGTATCCGTACCACGGCATCGGTCTCGGGCTGTGGTGCATGGTCGCGCTGGGAGTGGTCCTCGCGCTCTTCGCCCTCGGCGGGATCGGGCGCGGGCAGACGGGATACGTCTGGGTGCTCACGCTCTTCGGGGAGTACCGGGGGAGTGTGCGGCGTACGGGACTGCTGTGGATGAGCCCGCTGCTGCTGAGACGGCGGGTCGACGTACGGCTGCGGCACTGGCGCAGCGAGCCGATGCCCGCCGTCGACGCGCACGGCACCGCGCTGCGGGTGGTCGTCCTGGTGGTGTGGCGGGTGCGGGACACGGCGCGCGCGGTGCTGGGGGTGGAGGACCACGAGGAGTATCTCGGCGAGCAGGTGGAGTCGGTGCTGGCGCGGGTGTTCTCGCAGTTGCCCGCCGACACCTTCCACGAGACCGCGCCGACCCTGCGCAACGCCGAGGCGGTGGGCGAGGCGCTCACCCGGATGCTTCTCGCGGAGTGCGCGCCCGTCGGGATCGAGGTCTTCTCGGCGCAGCCGGTGGGGATCGAGTATGCGCCAGAGGTGGCCGCGGCGATGCAGCGGCGGCGGATCGCGGCGATCGACGCCAGGCACCGGGACAGTGTGCTCACCTCGGTGGTGGACGCGGTGGACGACACCGTGACCCGGCTGACCGCGCGCGGCCTGGTGGAACTCGACGACTACGAGCGCAAGGCTCTGGTCAAGGACCTGACGGTCGCGTTCTACGCGAGTCGCTCGGGCGCGGCGGAGAGCTAGCCGAACCGGGCCGGAAGACCGGGTTCCGAGGGGTGGGGAACGACGGCTCCCGGAAGCTGGAATATCTGCTTCCGGGCCACGCGCACCTCTGCTTCCCTGTCAAGGGAAGGTTGGTTATTGGTCTGGACATGATGAAGTTCGGTCAATACATTGGGTGTTGGTCTAGACCTAAAAGAGGCGCGGAAGGGGCGCTTCCACCCCACACGTCCTACCAGACGCTCAGGTAAACACGCACGCGTGCAGCAAGGCTCACTGAACTCCCCCACGTTCCCTGGAGCGAAGCATGCGCAAAAAGATCTCCGCCGCTGCCGTCGGTCTCCTCGTGACCGGCGCCACGGTGCTCGCCACCGGCAGCGCCAGCAGCCATGGCTACACCGATTCCCCCCTCACGAGCCGTCAGAAGCACTGTGCCAACCGCACGGTCCAGAACTGCGGCAACATCCAGTGGGAGCCGCAGAGCGTCGAGGGGCCCAAGGGCTTCCCGGCCGCCGGCCCCGCGGACGGCACCCTCTGCTCGGGCGGGAACGGCCAGTTCTCGCAACTGGACGACCCGCGTGGTGGCGCGTGGCCCACGACCAGTGTGTCGTCGGGCCAGAACCAGACCTTCACCTGGCGCTTCACCGCCCGGCACCGCACCAGCGACTTCAAGTACTTCATCACCAAGCAGGGCTGGAACCCCAGCCAGAAGCTGACCAGGTCGGCGCTGGAGTCGCAGCCGTTCCTGACCGTGCCGTACGGAGGCAAGCAGCCGCCGGAGACGCTCTCCCACTCCGGTAACCTGCCGTCCCGCTCGGGCCAGCACGTGATCCTCGCGGTCTGGTCGGTGTACGACACGGGTAACGCGTTCTACGCCTGCTCCGACGTCAAGTTCTGACGTCGAGTTCCGACGCCAGATTCTGACGTCGAGTTCCGACGCCAGATTCTGACGTCGAGTTCTGACGCCAGATTCTGACGCAGGCCCGGTTACCCGCGCGGCGGCAGGCAGTCGCGGACACACGGAATCGCGGACACACGGAAAGCACGCGGAACCCGTACAACGCCAGTGGGCTGACCACCGGGTGGGGCAGCGGGACCTGAGCCGGGTCCTCCGCCCCACCCGGCGGCAGCCGACGCCGCCGCACACGCCAGTGCTCCCCGCGGACATCGTGCCGCGGGGAGCACTGGCGCGTAC
>NZ_JBSGUP010000907.1:0-2549 GCF_053607985.1 Streptomyces sp. NPDC055078 | reverse complement strand
GAACATGCGCACCCACGCACGAGGACTCAGGGCCGGCGCGCGGAGGTGACGCGGTAGACGTCGTAGACGCCCTCGACGCCGCGGACCGCCTTGAGGACGTGCCCGAGGTGCTTGGGGTCCCCCATCTCGAAGGTGAAGCGCGAGGTCGCGACCCGGTCGCGGGAGGTCTGGACGGCGGCCGAGAGGATGTTCACGTGCTGGTCGGACAGCACGCGCGTGACGTCCGAGAGCAGCCGCGACCGGTCCAGCGCCTCTACCTGGATGGCGACGAGGAAGACGGAGGACTGGGTGGGCGCCCACTCGACCTCCAGGATGCGCTCCGGCTGCTGCGACAGTGAGTCGACATTGACGCAGTCCGCGCGGTGGACCGACACCCCGCTGCCCCGGGTGACGAAGCCGATGATCGGGTCCCCTGGCACGGGCGTACAGCAGCGGGCCAGCTTGACCCAGACGTCCTCGACGCCCTTGACGACCACTCCGGGATCGGCGTTCGCCCGGCGCTTGGCCCGGCTGCGCGACGGCGGCGTGGACTCGGCGATGTCCTCGTTGGCGGCCTCCTCGCCGCCGAGTGCCTGTACCAGCTTCTGTACGACGCCCTGCGCCGCCACATGCCCCTCGCCGATCGCCGCGTAGAGGGACGAGATGTCGGGGTAGCGCATCTCGTGCGCGAGGGTGACGAGGGAGTCGCCGGTGAGGATGCGCTGGATGGGCAGATTCTGTTTGCGCATGGCGCGGACGATCGCATCCTTGCCCTGCTCGATCGCCTCGTCGCGCCGCTCCTTGGAGAACCAGGCGCGGATCTTGTTGCGGGCGCGGGGCGATTTGACGAAGCCGAGCCAGTCGCGGGAGGGGCCCGCGCCCTCGGCCTTGGAGGTGAAGACCTCCACGAGATCGCCGTTGTCGAGGGTCGATTCGAGCGGTACGAGGCGTCCGTTGACCCGTGCCCCTATGGTCCGGTGGCCCACTTCCGTATGGACGGCGTAGGCGAAGTCGACGGGTGTGGCGCCCGCCGGAAGCGCTATGACATCGCCCTTCGGGGTGAAGACGAAGACCTCGTTGCGGGAGAGGTCGAAGCGCAGGGACTCCAGGAACTCCGAGGGGTCCTCGGTCTCCTTCTGCCAGTCGAGGAGCTGGCGCAGCCACGCCATGTCGTTGATGTGGTCGTCCTTGCCGGACTTCTTCGGTACGTCGGTGCGCACCTTGGAGGCTCCGGCGGACGGCTCCTGCTTGTACTTCCAGTGCGCGGCGATGCCGTACTCGGCGCGGCGGTGCATGTCGAAGGTGCGGATCTGCAGCTCGACCGGCTTGCCGTTGGGTCCGATGACCGTCGTGTGGAGCGACTGGTACATATTGAACTTCGGCATGGCGATGTAGTCCTTGAACCGGCCGGGGACCGGGTTCCATCGCGCGTGGACGGTGCCGAGTGCCGCGTAACAGTCGCGGACGGTGTCGACGAGGACCCGGATGCCGACCAGGTCGTAGATCTCCGCGAAGTCCCGGCCGCGGACGATCATCTTCTGGTAGACGCTGTAGTAGTGCTTGGGGCGGCCGGTGACGGTGGCCTTGATCCGGGCGGCGCGCAGATCGGACTGGACCTCGTCGGTCACTATGGCGAGATACTCGTCGCGCTTGGGGGCCCGCTCGGCGACGAGCCGGACGATCTCGTCGTACATCTTGGGGTAGAGGATCGCGAAGGCGAGGTCCTCCAGCTCCCACTTGATGGTGTTCATGCCCAGGCGGTGGGCGAGGGGCGCGTAGATCTCCAGCGTCTCGCGGGCCTTCTTCTCCTGCTTCTCGCGCTTGAGATAGCGCATGGTGCGCATGTTGTGCAGCCGGTCGGCGAGTTTGATGACCAGGACGCGCGGGTCCTTGGCCATGGCGACGACCATCTTGCGGACGGTCTCGGCCTGGGCCGCCTCGCCGAATTTGACCTTGTCCAGTTTGGTGACGCCGTCGACGAGCAGGGCGACCTGGTCCCCGAAGTCGCGGCGCAGGGTGTCCAGGCCGTACTCGGTGTCCTCGACGGTGTCGTGGAGCAGGCCCGCCATCAGCGTCGCCGGGTCCATGCCCAGCTCGGCGAGGATGGTGGTGACGGCCAGTGGATGGGTGATGTACGGGTCGCCGCTCTTGCGCTTCTGGCCCCGGTGCCAGCGCTCGGCGACCTGGTAGGAGCGCTCGATCTGGCGGAGGGTGGAGGTCTCGATCTTGGTGTCGTTGCTGCGGACGATCCGCAGCAGCGGCTCCAGGACGGGGTTGTACGGCGACGAGCGCTGCACCCCGAGGCGGGCGAGGCGGGCGCGCACCCGGTTGGAGGAGCCCCCGCCGGCCCGGGAACCGCTCGCGGGCGGGGGGGTTCCCCGGGGCTTGGACGCCGGAGTGTGCGCGGCCGGTTCGGGCGCGGACGCCTTGGGCGCGGGAGTGGCCGGATTCGCCATCGGGCCGGGCGTGCCGGAAGCAGCGGCGGACGCGGAGGCAGACTCGGCGCCGGGCGCGCGGGCAGATGGCGTTGGCGGTGACGCCGTACTTGGCGAGGGCCAGGGCGGTGGAGG
>NZ_JBSGUP010000906.1:0-2550 GCF_053607985.1 Streptomyces sp. NPDC055078 | reverse complement strand
GTCAGGCACAGAGCTGATGTTGTCGCTTTCCGGCACCCTCGCCGTACCCTGGACCCCCTCGGACCGGTCCGGCCGCCGTGACACGCGACACCAGCCACATTTGACCCGCCGACATCCCCGGGGAACGGCCGCCGACAGGAGATCCTCATCACGACCTCCGCGGCCGTCGAACGGGAGGTCTCCTCACGGCGCACCCGACCAGGAGAGGCCCCATGGACCGTAGAAGACTGCTCCGCGGCACCGCCGCGACGGCAGCCGCCGGAATGCTGCTGCCCGCGACCGCCGCACAGGCCGCCCCCGGCCCCCGGCCCCCCGGGCGGCCGTCCTTCCGGCGGGCGGACACCGACTATCCGGACGCCCACTGGATGCCGGCGACCTCCGCCAACTACACGGCCGCCGACCGCCCTTCCTCCTACCGGATCGACCGGGTGGTCATCCATGTCACCCAGGAGACCTTCCCCGACACCGTCGCGATCTTCCAGAACCCGGACAGACAGGTGTCCGCGCACTATGTGGTGCGCTCGTCGGACGGCCGGATCGCCCAGTGCGTACGGGAGCGGAACGTCGGCTGGCACGCGGGCAACTGGGACTACAACACCCGCAGCGTCGGCATCGAGCACGAGGGCTGGGTGGACCGGCCGGAGTACTTCACCGACGCGCTGTACGAGCGGTCCGCCGCCCTCACCGCGTCGGTCTGCGAGCGGTACGCGATCCCCCGGGACCGGGACCACATCATCGGCCACCACGAGGTCCCCGGCGCCACCCACACCGACCCGGGACCCCACTGGGACTGGGTGCGCTACCTCCGCCTCGTCGGCGCCCGCTGACCGGGGGCACCGCTCCGCCCGGCAGACCCACCGCACCGGAAGGCACCTCCCCTGATACCCGACGCCCGGATCCCGCGCGCCGCCGCACTCGCCGCCCGGCGACCGGCTCTCACCCTCAGGGGCGCTTGTCGCACCCGGCGGCCCGGGGCACGATGGAGGACGGGGAGGCCGAGGTGAACGACGCATGGGTGGCCCTGGAGCCGGGCGCGGATCCCGTCGAGCGGACGGCCGTGCTCCGCAGGGCGTACGACGTCTATCTGAGCGCGGGCCGGGTCGAGCGGCCCGTGCGTTCCGTGGTGGCCGACTCCTGGCGCCGCTCGGCGCGGGCCCGGGTCAGCCCGGAGGCGACGGCCGCCGTCGAGCTGGACGACGACGCGCTCACCGCGTACCGCGAGGCCCATCCGCTGGCGCGGGTGATGCCGCTGGTCCGCGAGCTGATGGGCACGTACGCCATGGACGGCGAGCATCTGGTGGCCGTGTGCGACGGCCATGGGCGGATGCTGTGGGTGGAGGGGTCGCCCGCCACCCGGCGCAGGGCGGACCGGATGAACTTCGTCCCCGGCGCGCGCTGGGCCGAGGCGGTCGCGGGGACCAACGCACCCGGTACGGCGATCACCGTCGACCGGCCCGTCCAGGTCTTCGCCGCCGAGCACTTCTGCCGCCCCGTGCAGGCGTGGACCTGTGCCGCGGCCCCGATCCACGATCCGGCGACCGGGCGGGTGCTCGGCGCGGTGGACATCACCGGCGGGGACCGGCTCGCCCATCCGCACAGCCTCGGCTTCGTCGGCGCGGTGGCCCGGGCCGCCGAGTCCCATCTCGCACTGCTCGCACCCTCCCCCCAGGCGGGCAGCGCCCAGCTCTCCGCGCTCGGCCGGGACGAGGCCCTGCTGGTGACGGGCGGGCGCAAGCTGCGCCTGAGCCGCCGCCACAGCGAGATCCTGGTGCTCCTCGCCCAGCGCCCGGAGGGCGTCAGCGGCGACGAACTCCTCATCGAACTGTACGAGGACGAATCGGTCACCCCGGTCACCCTGCGGGCCGAACTGCACCGGCTGCGCGGACTGCTCGGGCCCGAACTGCTGCGCTCGCGCCCGTACCGCCTCGCCGCCCGCGTCGACGCCGACTTCGGGACGGTGACACGACGGCTGGCCTCCGGCGCCGTGACCGGCGCGCTCAGCGCGTACGCCGGTCCGCTGCTGCCCGCTTCCCAGGCCCCCGCGGTGGTCCGGCTGCGACGCCGGCTCACCGACCAGCTGCGGGCCGCCCTGATCGCCCGCGGAGATCCGGGCCTGCTGGCCGACTGGGCGTACAGCCCCTGGGGCGAGGAGGACCTGCCGGTGTGGCGGGCCCTCGTCGCCGTACTGCCCGCGTCACAGCGTCCTCCCGCACTGGCCCGGTTGCGTGAACTCGACGGCGGACAGCGTTCGTGACCTGCTCCGCGGGACCGCGTGTCCGCCGGCTCCCGGCAGGCGTTGGCCGACGGGTCCGGCCGGGCGCGCGCAACCTCCTCGCAACGTCCGGGTCCTTAGCCTCCCCGTGAACGCCGTCCAGCGGCGGGCGGCATCCTCATCAGGAGGCCCAGGAGATGACCCGATACGCAGCGCCGGGCAGCGACGGCGCGATCGTCTCGTACCAGTCCCGCTACGACCACTGGATCGGAGGTGCCTACGTCCCGCCGGCCCCGCCCGCGGCAGGTCCCACCCCAGCGACGTGGCCAGGCAGTACG
>NZ_JBSGUP010000905.1:0-2564 GCF_053607985.1 Streptomyces sp. NPDC055078 | reverse complement strand
GGCCCCGGGACCGGAAGCCGCCGGGCCGAAAGCCGCCGGGCCGAAGGCCGCCGGGCCGAAGGCCGCCGAGCTATGGGCGGCGGAACCGGAAGCCGCCTGGTCAGACGCGGTCACAGCAGATCCTCCGGGGTCACGGGGTCGGGTGCCTCGGCGTCCGTGCCGGGCGGGCCGCCGTGGGTCCACGGCGTCTCCTCGGGGTCCGGCAGCTTCGGACCGCCGCGCTGGTCGTGCTCGAACAGGGTCCAGGCGATCCGGTCGCCCTTGACCGGTACCGATCCCTCCGCCGGGTCCTTGGAGCGGCCCATACGGTCGGTCAGCCGCAGTACGAGCAGGGTGGAGTCGCCCGCGGCCTCGTACCGTACGCACTCGGCCGACTGCGGCTTGCCGTCCAGGGAGCGGTACACCTTCACCCGCTCGCCGAGGTGGGGCAGGTCGTCGGTGAGCAGGGTGATCAGGGGGCGGGGGGAGGGCCGCTTGGACTCGGACCACGCCATCACGACCTCGGTCACCTCGCCGATGAACGCCTCGCCCGCCAGCCTGCGCCCGGCCAGCACCAGCGGGTCGTCCAGCGCCTCCTGGGCCTCCAGCTGGGCCTGGGCCGTCTCCCGCGCGGCCAGTTTCCGGGCGGCGGTCACGGCGTCGTCGCGGCGGGGCTGGGGCGGCTCCCCCGCCCGTACGCGATCGCGGTGCGCGGTGAACGACCAGCGGTCGCGCGTCCAGCGGTCCGCCGCCCTGGCGCCCTCGGGCAGCTCGCGCAGCAGGTCGAGTCCGCGCCACACGGCGTCCCAGGCCGGCTGGGTCTGGGTGAGCAGCAGCCGGCGGATCTCCCGCTCGGCCAGCGCCAGTTGTCCCAGCCAGCCGTCGGCCTCGGTGCCCTCCTGGGCCGCGCCATGGGCCTGGCGCACCCGGTCGTACGCCGCCACGGCCGGGGCCAGCAGCCGGTTGTCGAAGGCGGGGTCGGTCGCGGGGCCCGCCGGCGGGCACAGCAGCTGCCCGGCCGCGTCACGGCCCAGCTCGGCCCGCAGCGCGGCCTCCGCCCCGGTCCGGCCCTCGGGCGGGTCGATCCAGGCGAGCAGCGCGCCCAGGTGCTGGTCCTCCAGGGAGGACTGCCCGGTCGCCCAGTGCCGGTTGAGCAGATCGGTCGCCGCCAGCAGCAGCGACGAGCCCGGGACCCGCGCCCGCTCGCCGTAGTGCGTGAGCCATCGGCCGAGCAGCGGGACGTGCGGCGGCGCGGGGTAGGCCGCGTCGGGGTCCTGCTCGGCGGTGCGCCGGAACCGCATGGAGCGCCCGAGGAGGCGTACGAAGTCGATGCCCGCGCGCCCCGGCACGATCAACTGGGGTGCGTCCGCGCACAGTTCGGCCTCGACCTTGGTGCGCTTCCCGGTCGCCGGGTCGTTCTCGTTCCTCTCGACCAGCTCGATGTCGTCGGCGTACGCGTCGAGATACGGCAGTACGGCGTCGGCCAGCTCGGCGAGGAAGGTGAACCGCAGGTCGCGGTCGCGCGGCTGGGCCACGGTCAGCAGCCGGGGCCGCTCCCGGTCGGTCCCGACGAGAGCGCCCAGCGGCGCCCCCGCCTCACCTGCCGTGGTCAGCGGTACGAGGACGAGCGGCCGGTCGGCCAGATGCCGGTGCCGTACGGTCGCCAGCGGCTGGGCCCGCCCCGACTCGACCGCCTCCAGCCGGGCGAGCGTGGCGATCAGCGACATCCGGCCCCTCCCGCCGCCATGGCCACGGCGTCCGGTACCGGACGTACCGGGCTTCCGCCCGCCGTGCGGGACCCGAGCGCCTCGGCGCGCAGGGCGGCGGCCCGGCGCAGGGCAGCGACCGCCGGGTCGGTGGGATCGCCGCTGAGGCCGCGGGCGGCGGCGAGGACATCGGGGACCGTGGTCAGAGCGCCCAGCTCACCGCGGACCGAGCGGCCGAGGGAGCCGACCGCGCCCTCGTGCCGGGCCCGGTCGCGGCAGTGGAACGCCAGTTCGCAGGCGGCGAGGCACTCGGGGGCGTACGCGGCGGAGACCGACTCGACCGCGGCGCTCAGCTCGCCTGCCGGACGGTCCAGGTCGAAGGTGGCGCCCTCGGGCAGCGCGGCGGCGATGTCCTCGATACGGGTCAGCCGGGCGAGCTGGCGGCGGGTGACGGAGAGCTGTTTGCGTACGTCGACGGCAGACGCGGTCGGCAGATTGGAGAAGTCCTTGGGGCAGACGAGCAGCACGCTGCTGTCGACCCGCGCGCCATCGGTCAGCGCGGCGACGCGCTCCAGCGCCAGGACGTACACCGCCGCCTGGCGTGCGGCGGCGCCCACCTTCGCGGCGTCGGCCGACGCGTCGATCATCGGGAAGGACTTGATCTCGATGACCGTCCACCGGCCGTCGGGGTGGACGACGACCGCGTCCGGCTCCAGATAGGCGGGCGAACCCGCGACCTCCAGGGCGAGCATCGGATGGTCGAGCAGGGTCCAGACCCGGTCGGCACTCGCCTCGCGCAGGGCGAGCGCGGTGCGCGCCGCGCGGCCCTCGGGGCCCGCGGCGGCCAGCTCCGGAACGCGGAACTCCCCCTGGCCCTCC
>NZ_JBSGUP010000904.1:0-2569 GCF_053607985.1 Streptomyces sp. NPDC055078 | reverse complement strand
GGTCGGGGCCCGGTGGGCCCGCACGTCCTCCGGAGGTCGGGGCCCGGTGGGCCCGCACGTCCTCCGGAGGTCGCCGCGATCTCCCCAGGGTGCCTAGAGGCCGCGGCCCGGGAGTTCGACCTTGGCGCCCAGCTCGACGAGCTTGTGCATGAAGTTCTCGTATCCCCGGTTGATCAGGTCGATCCCGTGCACCCGGGACGTCCCCTGCGCCGCCAGTGCCGCGATCAGATAGGAGAAGCCGCCCCGCAGGTCGGGGATCACCAGATCCGCGCCCTGGAGCTTCGTCGGGCCCGACACCACCGCCGAGTGGAGGAAGTTGCGCTGGCCGAAGCGACAGTCGGAGCCGCCCAGGCATTCGCGGTAGAGCTGGATATGGGCGCCCATCTGATTGAGGGCGGAGGTGAAGCCGAGCCGGGACTCGTAGACCGTCTCATGGACGATGGACAGGCCCGCCGCCTGCGTCAGCGCCACCACCAGCGGCTGCTGCCAGTCGGTCTGGAAACCGGGGTGTACGTCGGTCTCCAGGGCGATCGCGTTCAGCGAGCCCCCCGGGTGCCAGAACCGGATGCCCTCGTCGTCGATCTCGAACGCGCCGCCGACCCGCCGGAAGGTGTTCAGGAAGGTCATCATGGAGCGCTGCTGGGCGCCCCGCACATAGATGTTGCCCTCCGTCGCCAGCGCGGCGGACGCCCAGGAAGCCGCCTCCAGCCGGTCCGGGAGCGCGCGGTGCGCGTAACCGCCGAGCCGGTCGACGCCGGTGATCCGGATCGTCCGGTCGGTGTCCATGGAGATGATCGCGCCCATTTTCTGCAGGACGCAGATCAGATCCTCGATCTCCGGCTCCACCGCGGCGTTCGACAGCTCGGTGACGCCCTCGGCGAGCACCGCGGTCAGCAGCACCTGCTCCGTGGAGCCGACCGAGGGGTACGGCAGCCGGATCTTGGTGCCGCGCAGCCGCTGCGGGGCCTCCAGATACTGCCCGTCGTCCCGCTTCTCGATCTTCGCGCCGAACTGCCGCAGCACATCGAAGTGGAAGTCGATCGGCCGGCCGCCGATGTCACACCCCCCGAGCCCGGGGATGAAGGCGTGCCCGAGCCGGTGCAGCAGCGGGCCGCAGAACAGGATCGGGATGCGCGAGGAGCCCGCGTGGGCGTCGATGTCCGCGACATTGGCGCTTTCGACATGGGTGGGGTCGAGCACCAGTTCCCCCGGCTCGTCCCCGGGACGTACGGTCACCCCGTGCAGCTGGAGCAGTCCGCGCACCACCCGCACATCGCGGATGTCGGGCACATTGCGCAGTCTGGACGGCTCACTGCCGAGCAGAGCGGCGACCATCGCCTTGGGCACCAGGTTCTTGGCGCCGCGGACGCGGATCTCACCCTCCAGCGGGGTTCCGCCGTGGACAAGCAGTACATCGTCTGTGCCGGTCATGAATCTCGCGTTCCGGAGGGGGTCCCCCCGGCGGAGCGAGGGGATGGCGGGCAGAGGGTCAGAGAAAAGGGTAAGGGGACAGCGCCCCCGGCCCGTCAGGGCGAGTACGCCCCACGGCGTAATGACGTCCCGTACAGCATGTCCGGTCCCCCGTTTCGCGTGGCGTGTGGTCCCGTCCGGCCGCCGTCGGTGGCCGGGACCGTACGCCTACCCCGGCCCGGCCGGGGCACACTGTGCCCGCTCCGCCCCCGCGGAGGGCGAAGATGCGGGATCATGTCACGCATGACCGAGGTGTCCTCGCTCACAGGGCGGCTGCTCGTCGCCACCCCCGCCCTGGCCGACCCCAATTTCGACCGGGCGGTGGTCCTGCTGCTCGACCACGACGACGAGGGCACCCTCGGTGTGGTCCTCAACCGGCCCACCCCCGTCGGCGTCGGCGACATCCTGGAACCCTGGGCCTCCCTCACCGGCGAGCCCGGTGTGGTGTTCCAGGGCGGTCCGGTCTCCCTGGACTCGGCGCTCGGCGTCGCCGTGATCCCCGGCGACGAGGGCCCGCTCGGCTGGCGCCGGGTGTACGGGGCGATCGGCCTGATCGACCTGGAGGCCCCGCCCGAGCTGCTCGGCTCGGCCCTCGGCTCGCTGCGTATCTTCGCCGGATACGCGGGCTGGGGCCCGGGGCAGCTGGAGAGCGAGCTGGACGACGGGGCGTGGTACGTCGTGGAGTCCGAGCCGGGCGATGTGTCCTCGCCCCGGCCCGAGGCCCTGTGGCGGGCGGTGCTGCGCCGCCAGCGCAGTGAACTGGCCATGTTCGCCACCTATCCCGATGACGCATCGCTCAACTGATTCCCGGGCCGATGACCCCTCGCTCAACTGAATCCCGGGCCGACGACGCATCGCTCAACTGAATCCCGGGGCGGTGCCCGGGCAGGTCCCAGGAACCGGAATCCCGGGCCCTGATCCGGCCACGACCAGCCCCGTCTCATAGGCGACGACGACCAGCTGGGCCCGGTCCCGGGCGGCGAACTTGCCCAGCAGATGACTGACATGCGTCTTCACCGTGGAGACACCGACATGGAGCCGGTGGGCGATCTCCGTGTTGTTCAGCCCCCGGGCCACCAGCTCCAGCACCTCCCGCTCC
>NZ_JBSGUP010000903.1:0-2585 GCF_053607985.1 Streptomyces sp. NPDC055078 | reverse complement strand
CCCTGCCCGGCGGAGCAGGCGTCCGGGGTCCGGCCCGGAGGCGGTGAGATGTACGCGGAGGCCGAGGAGTTCATACGCCTGCACCATGACGAGGAGCACGCCGGTGACCCGGCCGCGCGCCTCGCCGCCGTACGCGCGGAGATCAAAGAGACCGGCACCTACCGTCACACCACGGCCGAACTCACCTATGGCGCCAGGGTCGCCTGGCGCAACAGCAACCGCTGTATCGGCCGCCTCTACTGGCGTTCTCTGCGGGTCCGTGACCGCCGCCGCGTCCATGACGCCGAGTCCGTCGCGCGCGAGGCGGCGATCCATCTGCGGGAGGCCACCAACGGGGGCCGGATCCGCCCGCTGATCACCGTGTTCGCCCCCGACACCCCGGACCGTCCGGGCCCCCGGATCTGGAACGAACAGCTCATCCGGTACGCGGGCTACCGGGGCACGGACGGCACGGTCACCGGCGACCCGCGCAACGCCGGACTCACCGAACTGGCGCTGCGGCTCGGCTGGGCGGGCGGCGACGGCACCCCCTTCGACGTACTGCCCCTGGTCGTCGAGGACGCCGACGGCAAGCCGCGCACCTTCGAACTGCCCCCGGACGCCGTCCTGGAGGTGCCGATCGACCATCCCGAGGACACCGCGTACCGAGGTCTCCAACTGCGCTGGCACGCCGTCCCCGCCATCGCCAACATGTGTCTGGAGATCGGCGGGATCTGTTACGCCGCGGCTCCGTTCAACGGCTGGTACATGGGTACCGAGATCGGCGCACGCAACCTCGCCGACACCGACCGCTACGATCTGCTGCCCCGGGTCGCCGAGCGGCTCGGCCTCGACACCGCCGACGACCGCTCGCTGTGGAAGGACCGTGCCCTCGTGGAACTGAACCGTGCCGTACTGCACTCCTTCGACCGCGCCGGGGTCACCCTCGCCGACCACCACAGCGAATCCCGCCGCTTCCTCACCCATATCGACCGCGAGGAGCGCCAGGGACGGCGGGTGAGTGCCGACTGGTCCTGGATCGTGCCCCCGATCTCCGGCTCGGCGACCCCGGTTTTCCACCGGACCTACGACACCGCCGAGCGGCGGCCCGCCTACGCCCACCACCCCGAGGCGCGGGCCCGCGCCTGCGGGGAGTGGAACGAGTGAAGACACTTGGTCTAGACCTTGCTAACGTCGGCCGGGGCATCAAACGATCAGTGAAAGGGAATCGCTGTGGGCGACAAGAGCACCGGACGCGCAGTCACCGGACGCGCATTCATCGGATCCTTCACATCGGCCGGCGGTCGAGGGATCATCGCCGCCGCGGTGGACGGCGAAACCGGTGCGCTGACCGAGACGGGAGCCAGCGACGCGGTGGCGGACCCGTCCTATCTCACCCTCGCGCACACCGCCGGGGTGCCGGTCCTCTACGCGGTGTCCGAGACCTCGGAAGGGGCGGTCGCCGCATTCGACGTGCGGGGGACGGCGCCCAGGCAACTCGGCGCCCGGGTACCGGTGTGCGGAGCGGGACCCACCCATCTCGCCGTCTCCGGCGGCCATCTGCTGACCGCCAACTACGGCTCGGGCAGCCTCACCGTGCTCCCCGTCCGCACCAGCGGCGAACCGGGCGCCGCCAGCGGTGTCCTCCAGCACGAGGGTGCCGGCCCGCACCCCGACCGCCAGCGCGGCCCGCACGCCCACCAGGTGCTGCCCGACCCCAGTGGGCGCTGGGTGCTCGGGGTCGACCTCGGCACCGACTCCGTACGCGTCTGCGCGCTGGACACGGCGGCGGGCGAACTCACCCAGCACACACAGGCGGCGCTGCGCCCCGGCAGCGGCCCGCGGCACCTCGCCTTCCACCCGGCCGGCACCCACGCCTACGTACTCAACGAACTGGCACCGACGATGACCGTCTGCCGCTGGGACGCGGTGGCGGGCGTCCTGGAAGCGGTACGCGAGGTTCCGGTCCTGCCGGACGGGGCCGACGGACCCGTCTATCCGTCGGAGGTGGTCGTCTCACGCGACGGACGCCATGTGTGGGTCGCCAACCGCGGCCACGACAGCATCGCCGTCCTCGCTCTCGACGCGACCCGCGAACGGGCGGAACTGATCACCACGGTGCCCTGCGGCGGGCACTGGCCGCGCGATCTCGCGCTGGACCCGGCGGGCCGCAGACTCTACGCCGCGAATGAGCGATCCGGGGATGTCACCTGGTTCGACATCGACCCGGACACCGGAGTGCCGCGGCGGGCGGGCTCCCTGAACGCCCCCGCGGCCTCCTGCGTCGTCTTCGCCTGATACGCCTGAGCCACACCCCGTCCCCGTCCGGATCCCGTCCCGTCCGGATTCCGTCCCCGTCCGGTCCGCCGGTCCGGAGAGTTCCCCGCCCGCGCCCGTACGAAAGGGCACGCGCCGTCCGTGGCGCGGGCGGACCTTTCCGTACCGGGCCCTGCCGGCACCGGGGTCCGAGGGTCCGACCCGTACGTGAGATCCGGCCAGGAGCCGGACTCCTGCCGCCGCGCGGTCCCCGCCGGCCGCGCGAACGTGCGGCACGGCGGCCGTCCCGTGGGTGAGCGCCCCCGGCCGCCGTCAGCGCAGGGGAGAGC
>NZ_JBSGUP010000902.1:0-2598 GCF_053607985.1 Streptomyces sp. NPDC055078 | reverse complement strand
TGCCGGAACGGGGGCGGTTTGGGTTTACGGGTCAGACCAGCAGCGAAGCCGGAGTAACCATTCGTGCACGGTCGTTTAGTTCCCGCGCAACGTGGTTTTTGAGGTATGGGCGGACTCGCTGACGCATGATGGTGATCCTTTGATCGCACTGACCAGACTGGACCATGGGGTAGATGTCGAGAGCCTTTCCCCACGTGTCACATGCTGCCTCTAGGTGTCCAATTTCTAGCTGGCGCTCCGCAAGTATGGATAGATAGCGAATTCGATTCCTGCGAAATGTACTGTGTCGCAAACTGTCAGATTCATTGAGTGCCGTAATTGAACCCTTGACGTCGCCAAGTTCGTATCGAACCTGGCCCAGATGGTAGGCCAACGATGAGGGATTGTAGGACCCAAAGGTCGTTGACTGAGACTCCGCTTTCTGCATGGCCACTTCGGCTTCCCGAAGGTACATCAGAGCGTCATTGCGGTATCCGAGTTGAGCTGACGCATGCGCCTGCTGACCCGCTAGGAATGCACGCATCCTTGGGCCAGCCTGGGGAGATGCGGAAGCGGCAGCATCTGCAAGGCGCATAGCTGCCTTGCCATGGCCGAGGTCGACAGCTTGGACGCTCATTCCGCGCAAGGTGGTGCAGTAGGTGAGGTGATCCTCTGACGCCCCGGCGAGTTCCAGAGCCTTCAAGTAATACTGCTGAGCCAACCCGTGAATCCCCTCGTCCACTGCCATGTATCCAGTCAGATAGCACAGGTCAGAAGCAGCCGACATCATTGCTTTCCGAACCGGCTGAGGGGCTTCGGCCATAAGGTACGGGGCAACCGTGTTGACAAGGAATGCGGCAGCCATCGGACGTGCGTGCCGTCCGCCGAACTGGTCATCGAGTTCGGAAACGCGTTCCGTCATGGCAGTGACCATCTCGACCTCAGCCATGCCGATACGCAGAGTCCTGCCCGACTGTGCGGCTTCCATCCGGCCCACGACGTCCGGCCAATCGGGAATGGTTAGCGCGACAGAGAACAAGCCTGCGCCCACAATGCTCCGGCGCGACGGTTCCATATCCTGCCTCCCCAAGTCGATGAGTCCTTCCACCGTACTGGGATGGTTGGTCAACGCCTGTGGGGGCGTGGGGAACCCTGCCTCGGCATGAGTAACGGGCCGGTGCAACTTTCGCGCGAGAGCTTCCAGGATCAGCGGGCGGGTTTCCTCTTTGGGCATGTAGCCCTTGAGCCACTGGTGTGCGGACTGCTCGCGGTACTTGAGGGGGGTTCCCCGTTCGGTTCCCGTTCGGTTCACCGCTTGCGTGAACTGCCGCAGGTTCCACCCGGTCTCGCGATACAGGCGTGCCAGACACTCGTTCGGTTCGCGGGTCTTCACTGGCCGTCAACTCCTCGTGCTGAAAGCGCGTTTGAAGCTTTTGAAACCTGCTGTTGCTTCAACGGTACCGCCTTGCGCAAAGAGCGAGTTGCCTAGTGCGAGGACGGAACACCGCACGGAAGCCAGCGAAGGGGCACGGCACCATGACCAGCATTGACACTGCTCGCCACCCGCCTGACGAGACTGCTGCGCTGGTCGACCTCATACGTGCTGGCGGCGTCTGGGGCATCGCCCCGAACTGGGTCCCCCGTACCGGCTACGCCACGGCCGACAGGGATCTCCTGATCCGTGTGGAGTCGGGTCTTCGGGTCGTTCGCCAGAGGCGGTCCCATGAGCGCGAATGACCTGGAACCGGTGCCCGTTGAAGGCTGCGGGATCTGTCACGGGTACGCGCTCCTCGCCGCCTACTGGCGTGGTTGGGGCAACGCAAAGCGCGTCGAGCACGCGAACGATGAAATCCGCACACACCCCCACGGGGCGGGAGGCGACGTGAAGGCAGGAGAGGGACCCTACGAGCCCGAGACGGGCGAGGTGGTACACGACGCCGCGCGAGGGCGTGTTGGACGCGTCCTGGGGCGCGTGGGGGCCGCCTACCGGATCTGCCCGCTGAACGGCGGTGTGGAGTGGGAAGCCGTTGCACAGGTTCTGTCTTCGGCTGTCCAGTCCGACGCCATGAGCGCCGCCCTGGCCGAGGTCAACGCACAGAGCAGGGGCTACCGGTGAAGACGAGGCTGGCGGCGTGGCGGGCGCGCTGGTGTCCCTTGGAAGCGCTCGGCCGAAAGGCCGGACGGTTCGAAGGATCCGCCTATGCCCTGGCCGTCTTCCTGGGCATGTCCGCGATCGTCGTTCTCGGCGCGCTGGGGGAGCTGTGACAGAACCGGTTGTGCGCCGCATCTGCGGCGCGGAGACGCCTTTGTCCGGACCGTTGATCCGGGGGATGTTCCACCTGCGCCCCGAAGAGGCCAACGACCCTGAGGGAATGGCTTTGGAACTGCGGTGCCCGCTGGAAGACCACCAGGACCAGCGAACGCATTCTGCCCTGGCGTGGGTGCTGAAGGACGCCAGCAAGGGTGAGATGTGGGTCTCGTGGGCCGAGCCCGGTTATGTGGTGGTCCAGGTGCGGCCGGACTGCCCCGCCCTCAGCGGGCCCGGGGTGCATGACGAAGCCTGCGGGCTCTTCCTGGATCATCCCGGAGGGCACAGCTTCGAACTTCTTGATCCAGAGG
>NZ_JBSGUP010000901.1:0-2616 GCF_053607985.1 Streptomyces sp. NPDC055078 | reverse complement strand
GGGGGGGGGGGGGGGGGGGGCCCCCCCCCCCCCCCCCCCACGAGGGCCCGGGCCGGGCCTGGCCCGTACGCCCGGGGTTGGGGCGAGCCAGGGGTCGGCTGAGGTCGCGCACCGGGCCGACGAGCCGCCCCCCGGAGGCCCCCCGCAGGGTATGCGTGGTCCTAGAGTCGCGGCATGACGACGCCACTCACGCTCGCCGACGTCGAGGCGATCGCCCGCGCCTCCCACCAGGGCCAGACGGACAAATCGGGACGCCCCTACGCCGAGCACATCGCCGCGGTCGCCGAGGGTGTCCGCGCAAGGGGCGGCAGCGACGACCAGATCGCCGCCGGATGGCTGCACGACGCGGTCGAGGACGACGCGCTCTCCCCGGAGTGGCTGCGGACCGCCGCGCTGTCGCAGTCGGTGAAGGACATGGTCCTCGCCCTCACCAAGGGAGAGGACGAGGACCTTGAGTCCTACACCCGGCGCATCCTCGCCACCCCGGGCGCCCTCCTCGTCAAGGAGTCGGATCTCGCGCACAACGCCGACCCGGCGCGGCTCGCGCTCCTCGACGAGGAGACCCGGGAGCGGCTGACGGCGAAGTACGAGCGGACCCGGGCACTGCTGGGGCTGTAGCTCAGCGCCCGGGCCCCAGCGGCTCAGGGCCTGGGCACCGGCGGCTCAGCGCCCCGGCCAAGACGGCTCAGCCCCGGGCCCCAGCGGCTCAGCGACCCGGTCCCAGCTCTGACGCGTCGCGGCGGAACGCCCACCGCATATCGGGCTCGGTCACACAGCGCAGGGCCCGCCGCACCGGAGGAGTGCAGAAGAGGGTCACCAGGGCCGCCATGAGCAGCGTCATCAGGATCTCCCCGCCGGGCGAGGAGAGCCAGGGGTGGGCTTCGAAGACCCCCGCATACTCCGCGGCCTTCAGCGGCAGCCCGTGCAGCAGATACCCGCAGACGGTGCCGAGTCCCAGCACGGTGTACCACGTCCTGCGGCGCGGCACCCACGCCAGGAACCCGGCGGTGAGCAGGACGGCGCAGCCGAAGAAAGCGAGGGTCATCACGATCCCCGTCCACCAGGGCGCCCCCAGGTCCTGGGAACTGGAGGCCCGGTAGAACCAGCCGAGGTTGATCCGGGGGGCCGCCCAGTACGCGAAGACGAGCCCGCCCGCGAACAGCGGCAGCGAGAGCAGCCGTACCTCCCGGCTCCGTACGATCTGGAAGTGCTCGGGCTTCAGCACGAGCCCCAGGACGAAGAACGGCAGAAACTGGAGCACCCGCGCCAGATTGAGATCCGCCCCGATGTCCGGTGTCACCGTCGCGAGCGCGGCGATCACCAGCGCGACCGTCAGCGGATGGCGGAGCTGCCGCCACAGCGGGGTGGTGAGCCGCCAGACGAAGAGCGCGACGAGGAACCAGGTCAGATAGAACGGGTCGAGAAGGCTGATGCGCTGGCCCGGGGCGTCGTCCGCCCACCGCCGGAAGAGCGAGTACACCGTCTCGAAGACGACGTACGGCAGCGCGATCCCGGTCAGCAGCCGTCTGACCTGGTGGGGACGGCCGGTGTAACTCCGGGAGAAATAGCCGGAGACGACGATGAAAGCCGGCATATGAAAGGTGTAGACCAGCATGTACAGTGCCCTGGTCGCGCGGCTGCCTTCCATGACCGGTTCCCAGGCATGCGCGACGGCGACGAGCACGATGGCCAGATACTTCGCGTTGTCGAAGTAGGCGTCCCGCCCCGCGGCCGGAGGCGCCGCGTCGGCTGATGGGGATGATTTTGCAGTCTGTCCGGCGGGTGTGGGGGACGTCGTGGGGACGTGGTCCGGCTCCCGTGCCTGGGGGCGGGGAGCCCTGCGAAATACTTCCGGAGCGTGGAACATTCGAGGCACCTTAGCCGCGTCAATTGAAATCCGTAAAACCACCTCCGGGTTTTCTTTAGGTGAATCCAACACGCTCACCAGATGACCACTATGCCCCGATTAATCCCTCTTAAATGGTGCAAATCACTGCACTGGTTCGGTTGTGTGTGACCTTGTGAATTACCGCGCGGTCCGGGTTTGAATTTCTTGTGACCGACCCGTGCATGCATGGCAACGATCGAGCCGAATTCCCGCCCGTATTTCACCCGGCAGGTGGGTCGCCCGGGGTGTGGTCCTGCGCCGACGGGGCAGCGGAGCGGGCGGTTGGCGCGATTGCGTCCCCGATGATCTGTCAGAGAGCGGCATACCCGGGGCGGTTGGTGGCACGATGGTCATGAGGTGGGGGAGTGCAGAGTCGCACGTCTCCCGGCCGGCAAGGCGGACCGACCGAGGGTGTGATCAGTTGTGGCCATTTCACTGTCTGTGGTGCTGCTGTTGGGAATCATCCTCGTGGTCATGATTCGCTCCGGCTCACTGAAGGCCGGACCATCGATCGTGGCGATGCTGTTCGGCTTCTTCCTGGCGTCGTCGGGCATGGCCCCGTCGATCAACAGGTTCCTCAACTCGATAGCGGACACGATCAACGAGATCAGCTTCTGACGGCGACGCCGACGGCGACTGCTGACGCGGAGACACCTGCGAAGACCTCGGTCCTGTCCGGTCCGGTCAGCGCCGGACACGGTCATACGGCCTCAGGCCCGGTCCGGGTG
>NZ_JBSGUP010000900.1:0-2639 GCF_053607985.1 Streptomyces sp. NPDC055078 | reverse complement strand
GCCCAGCCGCTGGTCGGCGGGGGCGAGGAGTCCCCCGGCTTCCGGGACGCGCCCGCCGAGACGTCGCCCGATGTGTTCGGGGGCTTCGCGCCCGCGCTGGGCGAGTCCTTCGCGCGGGCGAAGGCCGGGGAGCGGGAGCTGTACGGGTATGCCAGCCATGAGATGACCTCCACCTATCTCGGTACGTCCACGGGGCTGCGGCTGCGCCACGACCAGCCGAACGGGACGCTGGAGCTGAACGCGAAGTCCCCGGACCGCTCGCGGTCGGCGTGGGCCGGGCGCGCGACCAGGGACTTCACCGATGTGGACCCGGCGGCGCTGGACGAGGAGCTGGCGCAGCGGCTGCGCTGGGCCGAGCGGCGGGTCGAGCTGCCGGCCGGGCGGTACGAGACGCTGCTGCCGCCGACCGCGGTGGCCGATCTGCTGATCTACCAGCTGTGGTCGTCGACGGCCCGGGACGCGGCCGAGGGCCGTACGGTCTTCTCCAAGTCCGGCGGCGGCACCCGGGTCGGCGAGACCCTCTCCCCGCTGCCGCTCAATCTGCGCAGCGACCCGCATGAGCCGGGGCTCCAGTCCGCGCCCTTCGTGATCGCGCACGCATCCGGCGACGACGCGTCCGTCTTCGACAACGGTCTGCCCCTGGCGGCGACGGACTGGGTGCGCGGCGGAAAGCTGGAGCATCTGGTGACCACCCGGCACAGCGCCCGGCTGACGGGGCTGCCGGTCGCTCCGGGGGCCGGGAATCTGATCCTGGACGGGGGTGGCGGGCGGTCGCCGGCCGAGATGGTCGCGGCGACCGGGCGAGGGCTGCTGCTGACCTGCCTCTGGTACATCAGGGAGGTCGACCCGGCCACGCTGCTGCTCACCGGGCTGACCCGGGACGGTGTCTATCTCGTGGAGAACGGGGAGGTCGTCGGCGCGGTGAACAACTTCCGGTTCAATGAGTCGCCCGTCGATCTGCTCTCCCGGGCGACCGAGGCGGGCCGGACGGAGAAGACGCTGCCGCGCGAGTGGGGCGACTGGTTCACCCGGGCCGCGATGCCCGCGCTGCGGGTGCCCGATTTCAATATGAGTTCGGTCAGCCAGGGCGTATAACCTCGGAGGGGCCGGGAGGCATCGTCGAGGTGCGCACCGTGCGTCCGGGGCGTCCCGGCGTCTGGACCGCGTCCGGAAAGTTCCGGACGTCCTGGCAGCTGAGTAAACCGCGTAACCCGAGTATCCCGAGTATCCGAGGAGACATGAGAGCTGTGACGGACATCGTCGACGAGTTGCAGTGGCGCGGGCTGATCGCCCTCTCCACTGACGAGGACGCATTGCGCAAGGCGTTCGCGGACGGTCCCGTCACGTTCTATTGCGGCTTCGACCCGACCGCGCCCAGCCTGCATCTGGGCAATCTGGTGCAGATCCTCACCATGCGCCGGATCCAGCAGGCCGGGAACCGCCCGCTGGGGCTGGTGGGCGGGGCCACGGGCCTCATCGGCGACCCCAAGCCGAACTCCGAGCGCACGCTGAACGCGCCGGAGGTCGTCGCGGAGTGGGTCGGGCGGCTGCGGTCGCAGATCGAGCGGTTCCTCGACTTCGAGGGGCCCCACGCGGCGACCATGGTCAACAACCTGGACTGGACGCAGGGCCTTTCGGCGATCGACTTCCTGCGGGATGTCGGCAAGTACTTCCGGGTCAACAAGATGATCGCGAAGGAGGCGGTCGCCCGGCGGTTGAACTCCGACGCGGGGATCAGCTACACCGAGTTCAGCTACCAGATCCTCCAGGGCATGGACTACCTGGAGCTGTACCGGCGGTACGGCTGTGTCCTCCAGACCGGGGGCAGCGATCAGTGGGGAAATCTCACCGCGGGCACCGATCTGATCCACCGGGTCGAGCCGGATGCCCAGGTCCACGCGCTGGCCACCACGCTGATCACCAAGGCCGACGGCACGAAGTTCGGCAAGACGGAGTCGGGCACGGTCTGGCTGGACGCCGACCGGACCACCCCGTACGCCTTCTACCAGTTCTGGCTGAACGCCGACGACCGTGATGTCTCCAAGTACCTGCGGATCTTCAGCTTCCGCTCCCGTGCGGAGATCGAGGAGCTGGAGCGGCTGACCGAGGAGCGGCCGCAGGCGCGGGCCGCTCAGCGGGCGCTGGCGGAGGAGCTGACGACGCTGGTGCACGGTGCCGATCAGTGCGCGGCGGCGGTCCACGCGTCGAAGGCGCTGTTCGGGCAGGGCGAACTGGGCGAACTGGACGAGGCGACACTGCGGGCGGCGCTGGCCGAGCTGCCGCATGTCAAGGTCGCCGAGCTGGCTCCGGTGGTCGACCTCTTCGCCGAGGTCGGCCTGGTGGCCAGCAAGTCCGCCGCCCGCCGGACCGTGAAGGAGGGCGGTGCCTACGTGAACAACACCAAGATCACGGCCGAGGACGCGGTCCCCGTCCGCGACGACCTGCTCCACGGCCGCTGGCTCGTCCTGCGCCGCGGCAAGAAGAACCTGGCGGCGGTCGAAGTCGGCTGAGCGTACGGCTGCGTACGGCTGCGTACGGCTCGGCGGGGGCGGGCGTGGCTGGTGGTCCGGCTCGGCAGGGGCGGGCCCGGCCGGGGGTCGGTTCGGCCCGGCGGACCGCTGACCGGCGGGGCCCGGCGG
>NZ_JBSGUP010000899.1:0-2641 GCF_053607985.1 Streptomyces sp. NPDC055078 | reverse complement strand
GCGCCCGGGTGGAACGGCTGCGCGGCATCATGGAGGACTTCATCGGCCCCGTCCAGGGCGACAACCCCACCGGCATCGACCGCACCTGGCACTGACCGGGAGAGACCCTCCCCGGTGCAGCCCGTTCCCGCAACCGGGGGAAGCCGACGGCACCCGGCGGTTTCGTCACCCTGTCCCTGGCGACCCCGTCGCGCCACCGGGGCCGACGCGGCTTCCCCGCCGCTTCATCCACTCACCACGGCGCCAACCGCTGTTCGGTCCAGATGGTCTTGCCGCCTTGGTGGTAGCGGGTTCCCCACCGTTCGGTGAGCTGTGCGACGAGGAAGAGCCCTCGTCCGCCCTCTTCGTCGGTCGCGGCCCGCCGCAGATGAGGGGAGGTGAAGCCGGTGTCCGAGACCTCACAGATCAGGCTGCGGTCGCGGATGAGGCGCAGGCTGATCGGTCCGGCGGCGTAGCGGATGGCGTTGGTCACGAGTTCGCTGACGATCAATTCGGTGGTGAAGACGGCTTCTTCGAGGTCCCAGGCCGAAAGCTGGTCGGTGGCCAGGGCTCGGGCATCCGCGACGACGCTGGGGTCGGCGGCCAACTGCCAGGTGGTGACCACGTTTTCCGGCAGGCTGTTTATCCGCGCCAGGAGAATGGCGGCGTCGTCCTCCGGATCTTCGTGCAGCAGGGACTCGATGAGGCGGTCGCAGGTCTGCTCCAGGGGAAGGTCGGCATGAGCGAGAAGGTCTTGGAGGCTCTGGAGCCCGGTGTCCAGGTCGCGTACCCGGGATTCGACCAGGCCGTCGGTGAACAGGGCGAGCACGCTGCCTTCAGGCAGCTCGATCTCGGTCATCTCGAAGGGGAGACCACCGACCCCGAGCGGAGGTCCGGCCGGAGCGTCCGCGAAGCGAACGGTTCCGTCCGGCAGGACGATCGCGGGGGGCAGATGGCCGGCGCGAGCGATGCCGCAGAGCCGGGTGACGGGGTCATAGACGGCGTACAGACAGCTCGCACCGATCGTGTCCTCCGCCGCCGCTGTGCCTCCCTGACCGCTTGGGGTCCGGCTCACCAGGTCATCGAGACGGGCCAGCAGTTCGTCTGGTGCGAGGTCGAGGCCGGCCAGGGCCTGTACGGTTGTGCGCAGCCGCCCCATGGTAGCCGCGGCCTGCAGACCGTGGCCGACCACGTCGCCGACGACGAGTGCGACGCGGGCCCCGGAGAGCGGGACGAGGTCGAACCAGTCACCGCCGACCCCGGCGCTCGCCTGTGCGGGGAGATAGCGGTGGGCGACCTCCACCGCCGTCTGGGACGGCAGCTCTCTCGGCAGCAGCGACTGCTGGAGCGTGAGGGCCGTCGCCTGCTCGCGGGCGTATCGCCAGGCATTGTCCAGTGACACAGCTGCCCGCGCCGCGAGTTCCCCGGCCAGACTCACGTCTGCGTCACCGAAGGGGTCGTGGCGTGCGGACCTCAGGAAGGTCACGAGGCCCATCGTCGTACGGGGGGTCCGCAAGGGCAGGAAAAGCTGTTCGGTGAGGGCGTCGTCAGGCTCGCCCACAGGAGAATCGGCGCCCGGAACGGCGGAGCTGATCTTGCCTGTGACAGCCTGTCCGGTCATCCAGCTGTGCATCTGCGCCGAGTCCGCGGGGTAGTGCACCGCGTAAGGGGGAGCGCCCGCCTCCAGGTACTGCTCCTGCGCGGCGTTCTGTGCCACTCGGGTCAGTGGGGGCACCGCGGTGGTGACCGGGGTGTCCTCACCGTGCAGGAGCCGGTCCTGGATGTCGACCGTGACGGCCTCGGCGAAGCGGGGGACGCAGACATCGGTCAACCCGGCGGCAATCCCGGTGATGTCGAGGCGGCCACTGATGTGAAGGCCGGCTTCACTGAGCAGCAGCAGTCGCTGCTGGTCGTTGTACCGCGTCGTGACATCGGTGAACGCGTTGCACAGCCCGAGAACCTCGCCCGCATCGTCCCGGAGGCGGAAGATCGTGCTGGCCATGACACGGTAGCGCTCCGGGGCCCTGGGGGGCCGTGCCCGGGCGAGCGCCGTGAGGGGTTCGCCGGTGCGCAGGATCTGATCCATCGCCTGTGTTGTGTTTTCCGCGTCGAGCCCGTACAGATACTCGATATCCGGCAGCATCCTGTCGACGCGGGCTCCGATGAGACCGGCGAACATCTCATCGCCTGCGAGGTTCACCCACGTCAGCCGCTGGTCGGTGTCGCAGACAGCCAACCCGATGGGCGACTGGGAGAAGAGCCCTTTCAGTATCGCCTGTTTCATCTGCCACTGGCGCACGAGTGTGCGATCGGCACCGACCAGCAGCCAGCACACACCGCCGGCTTGCCGTACCGGGCACGTCTGTACCCACACGGACACCTGGTGACCGTCCCGATGCCGCAGTACGACAGTTCCGGTCATGGGCCGTTCGGAGCCTGACGGCGGCGGCCCCGCCTCGCTCTCGACTGCCAGCAGCCGGGCGGCGGGACGGCGGACGACGTCCCTTGCCCGGTAGCCGAGCAGTTCCTGGGCCTTCTCGTTCCAGCCGATGACCATCCCTCGGTCGTCCAGTATCGCGGCAGCGGCGCGGTCGGCATCAAGGGGGCACGCAAGATCGACTTGTCCGATACTGAACGTTTCCATGAGGTATCCAGTCCGAGC
>NZ_JBSGUP010000898.1:0-2644 GCF_053607985.1 Streptomyces sp. NPDC055078 | reverse complement strand
CGGCGGCGACAGGGCCAGGGACGCGCCGCCGGGGGCCTTCGGTATCAGGAGGGGGTCAGCAGGCTCCGAGGTCCTGCCACACTCCCCATTCACCGGTGGTTCCGGGCTCCTCGCCCTTCGTCCACCACTTGGACTTCCAGTTGTGGCCCTTGTGGGACACGGTCACGCCACCGCCGTACTCACTGGTGGTCTTCCACGGGTCGGCTGTGCAGGTACCGCCGCTGGTCGTGCCGCTGGTTGTACCGCTCGTGGTACCGCTGGTCGTGCCGCTCGTGGTACCGCTGGTGGTGCCACTGGTCGTGCCGCTCGTGGTACCGCTGGTGGTGCCGCTCGTCGTCCCGGCCGTGGTGCCGCCGTCGCCCGGCTCGACCACGGTCGCGCCGCGCGCCAGGTCACTGGCGATCGCGTACGTCTTGCTGCCGATCTTCACCGTCCAGTTGGACGGGGTCGACACCGGCAGGTAGTACACGAAGTCCAGCTCGACGGAGGCGCCCGGGGCCACGGTCTGCCACGCGGGCAGCTTCAGGGACACCCGGTTGAAGTCGCCCTTCAGCCCACCGATGTTGTTGCCGGAGTGATCGCTGCGGATGATCGACGTCCCGAAGCCGGACTGGTCCTTGGCGTTGGCGGGCGCGGAGGTTCCGTAGTCGAACTGGAACTCCGTGCCGCCGGGCAGGGCCGTCTTCGTGTTGTTGGTGATCTTCAGCTTGGGGCTGATCGGGTAGTTGCTGTCGCCGAGCGCGAACTGACCGAACTCGACGTTCACATTGACGGCCTCGGTCGGCATCGCGATGTTCGACTTCTTCGCGCCGTAGGGGGCGGCGGCCTTGAACTTGTCGTACATCAGCGTGGTGAGGGTCTCACCGGGCTCGTACTGGCCCTTGGCCGCGTTGAGGGCGTAGTCGCCCGCCAGCTCCCAGATCATCGTGCCGCCGATGCCCTTGTTCACGACATAGTCGGCCTTGGCGGTGATGGACTGCTCGTCCTCGGTGGAGAGGTAGACCTTCTTCTCGGCGTTCCACAGCCACGGGGCGACCAGAGTGGAGTCGTACTTACGGGCGTAGGTGCCGGTCAGCTTGGTGTCCGCGGGGAAGCCGTACTTGGAGACGTAGTCGCCGACGACGCCCTTCTCCAGGTTCTTGGCGTGCCACATCGGGTTGGAGCCGGCCGGGGACTCCTTGCCCGCGGTGTCCTTCTCGGACCAGATGTTGTCGATGCCGACGGCGCCGTCACCGCACTTGGTCAGATTGGACCCGGCGGGACACGTGGTGGCCGGGGCCTTGCCCCCCAGTCCGTCCGTGCCGCCCTGCACGTTCTTGAAGCCGCGGGTGTAGTACGGCAGACCGACGTTGATACGGCCCGCGGGCATCGAGCCGCGGAAGTAGTGGTAGGCCCAGTCGGCGTTGAGATAACCGATGCCCCCGTACTGGGACGTGGTGTACACGCCCGCCGCGGCCAGTTCGCCGTCCTTGCCGTCGTCGTACAGCGCGGCGTTCGGGCCCACGAACTCGTTCCAGGCACCGTGCAGGTCGTACGACATGATGTTGACGTAGTCCAGGTACTTCTGGACCTGGAACGTCTCCATCCCGCGCAGCAGATACCCCGACGACGGGGCCGCCACGGTCAGCATGTAGTGCTTGCCGTCCGCCGCGCCCGCGCGGTCGAGCTTCTCGCGCAGGGTCTTCATCAGCACGGAGTACGCCTTGGCGAGGCCCGCGCGCTTGCCGTTGGCGAGCGCGTGGTCCGCGGGGTGACCCGCGTCCTTCATCGAGGTCGGGTACTCGTAGTCGATGTCCACGCCGTTGAAGCCGTACTTCTTGATGAAGTCGACCGCGGAGTCGGCGAAGGTGTTGATCCCGGCGGTGTTCACCGAACCGTCGGCGTTCGTCGACATCGAGTAGAAGCCACCGGAGTCGATCCGGCCGCCGTTGTCCGTGAGGATGCCGCCGGTCTCCGCCCAGCCGCCGACCGAGATCAGCGTCTTCACGTTCGGGTTGGCCTTCTTGTACTTGTTGAGCAGATTGAAATGGCCCTTGTACGGCAGCGACGGGTCCATCTCGGCGCCCGTCACGCCGGGCCAGGTCATCCCGGTGGCGGCGTTGTTGGGGCCGTCCGCGCCGACCGAGACCTTGTTCGCCTGGTCGACGTGCGCGAACGCGTAGTTGATGTGGGTGATCTTCTTCCACGGAATGTCGGAGGCGAGGTAGGCGGGGGTGCCGTCCTTGCCGGTGCGCCAGCCCGTGAAGTATCCGATGATGCGGCGCTGGTGGTCCGCGCCCATCTTCTCGCGCCCGTCGGCGTCGTAGACGGAGCAGTACGGAACATCGACGCCGGGCGTCGAGTAGAGGCCGTCGGGCCGGCACGCCTCCTGGGAGGCGGCCTGCGACACGCCGGAGGTGAGCGAGAGCGAACTCGCCACCACGGCGACGGCCGCCGCCGCGCCGACTGCGAGCAGCGACGCTCTCTTGCGGGTGAGGGACAGCACGGTCTGATCCTCCTGTGTGGGGGGCCCGGCGGCCGGTGAAGGGCGCCGGGGTGTTTCGGCCTCGCTCAACTGATGTGGGGGTGGAGCGGGTTGATGCCCGGGGCGTGCGCACGCCGGGGGCGTTTCACAGATGTGAGCAGAGATTAAAAGGACTAGACC
>NZ_JBSGUP010000897.1:0-2649 GCF_053607985.1 Streptomyces sp. NPDC055078 | reverse complement strand
CATCGCGCCCGGCCGGCCGCCGCTCTCGTGGGATCAGGCCCGCTGTCTGCTGCCCCGCATCGCCATCCACGCACGGTCTCCCAGGAAGACCAGCACGATCGCGAAGACGAGTTGCAGGGCATGGCGGCCCCAGTCGAAGCCCGGGGTCTCCTCGATACCCATTCCCGCGGCGGCCCAGTTTCCGAGCACCGCTCCGCCGATACCGCAGATGGTGGCCAGCCACAACGGGAGGTGCTGCTTCCCGGGCAGGATCGCTTTCGCGATCAAAGCCAGCACGAATCCCACGATGATCGCCCACAACCAGCCCATGGCTGCCTCCTCGTACGGCCCTACGTGAGCAGTTACGCCGTCAGTCTCGGCCCATCCGCCATACAGCGCATGTCGGGCAGCGCCATACGCGGTACGGCGCAGGCCCGGCACGCAGCGCGGACCCCGCCCCGCTCTCGTAGCTGTCGCAGTGGCGGCGTACCGTGGAAGTTGTCAGGACCGGGGTGCGTCCGGCGACACAATCGGATGGTGGAGCTGATGCGGAAGCAGGCGAAAGCAGGGGTCTTCCGGATCACCGGGGCCCGGCAAGGGCTTGCCGATGATGTGCGCGGAAGACAGCGGCGCTATGTGATCTCGATGTCCGTCCGGACCGTTTCGGTGGTGCTCGCCGCTGTGCTGTGGGATGTGGAACGCCATGTGGCGATCGTGGCGCTCGCCCTGGGCATCCTTCTCCCCTATATCGCTGTGGTGATCGCCAACGCGGGCCGGGAGAACGCTCCTTCGCTGCCCTCGACCTTCGTCCCCGCACCCTCCCGGCCGATGATCGCGCCCGTCGCCGGGCCACCCCCAGCGGAGTCCGGGCCGGGCCCGGCCGGGCCCGGAAAGGCCGCCGGGGAGCCCGGTGCGGGCTGACTTCGCGGTTGCGCTTACCTCACAACAGGGTCACACCAATCATGAAGTTCCGGTGCACCGTACCCCGTTACCCATGACATACTTCGTACGCGCTCCGCATCCCCCGTCGGAGCGACGGACCGACGCCGGGCAGCTCCCCCCGTGGCTGCTCGGCGTCGCCTTTGTATGGACAATGAACCGGTGATGAACGACCCGGTGAACACCGAGACCCCGATCTGCTCAGCCAAGGGCTGCCGTGCGTCCGCGGTGTGGGTGCTGGCCTGGAACAACCCGAAGCTGCATACGCCGGAGCGGCGCAAGACCTGGCTGGCCTGCGACGACCATCGCGAGCATCTGTCCGGCTTCCTCGATCTGCGCGGATTTCTCAAGGATGTCGTCACCCTGGCGGATTGGGAGTCGCGGGGCCCGGACGGCACACAGGACGGCACACGGGACGGCACACGGGACAGCGGGGACTCCGGGTCGGCGTCCGGCGACCGCTGAGGGCGGGCGACTGACACCGGCGGGGCCCGGCCGGCGTCCCCGACCGTCCCCGTACGCGCGCGGTCGCTCAGCCGCCGATCGCCGACATCGGGCGGTCCGGCTGCAGGAACGAGGGGTCGTCCAGGCCGGAACCGGCCTTCTTGCCCCACATCGCCAGCCGCCATATCCGGGCGATCTCCTCGTCGGGCGCGTCCGAGCGCAGCGCGGCGCGCAGGTCGGTCTCCTCGCGGGCGAAGAGGCAGGTGCGCACCTGGCCGTCGGCGGTGAGGCGGGTGCGGTCGCAGGCGCTGCAGAAGGGGCGGGTGACCGAGGCGATGACACCGACCCGGTGCGGTCCCCCGTCCACCACCCAGCGCTCGGCGGGCGCGGAGCCCCGCTCGTCGTCACCCTCGGCGGCGAGGGTGAAGCGGGTTCGCAGCGACTGGAGGATGTCACCGGCGGTGATCATGCCCTCACGCTTCCAGCCGTGCTGGGCGTCGAGGGGCATCTGTTCGATGAAGCGCAGCTCATAGCCGTGCTCGACGGCCCAGGCGAGCAGCTCGGGGGCCTCGTCGTCATTGAGGCCCTGCATCAGCACCGTATTGATCTTGACGGGGGTCAGTCCGGCGGCGTGGGCGGCTTCGAGTCCGGCCAGGACGTCGTGATGGCGGTCACGGCGGGTGAGGGTCTTGAAGACATCGGGCCGCAGGGTGTCGAGGGAGACATTGACCCGGTCCAGACCGGCGGTCCGCAGCGCGGCGGCGGTGCGCTTGAGGCCGATGCCATTGGTGGTGAGGGACATGCTGGGGCGGGGGTCGAGCGCGGCGCAGCGCTCCACGATCCCGACCAGCCCGGGCCGCAGCAGGGGCTCCCCGCCCGTGAAGCGGACCTCGGTGATGCCGAGCCGGGTGACGGCGATCCGGATGAGGCGGACGATCTCGTCGTCGGTGAGCAGATCCGGCTTGGCGAGCCACTGCAGGCCCTCTTCCGGCATGCAGTACGCGCACCGCAGATTGCATCGGTCCGTCAGCGAGACGCGCAGGTCCGTGGCCACACGGCCGAAGGTGTCGATGAGCACCGCGGGCCCCCTTCCCGATGAGTCGGCAGATCCGCTTCCGGGATCTTCTCTTCGAGCCTACGCCAGCCCACTGACAACGCCCCGTCCCACGGGGAGCCGGGCCGTACGGGAACGCGCCCGGCACGGGAAGGCATCCGGCACGGGAAGGCACCCGGCGCGGGCGCCGGCGGGAGCCGGAAGCGCGGCGCGGCCGTGCCGCGGGCCCGGTG
>NZ_JBSGUP010000896.1:0-2651 GCF_053607985.1 Streptomyces sp. NPDC055078 | reverse complement strand
GGGTCCGGTCCCCCGTGGCCCTGTGCACGGTCCCCCGGCACCCGGGGCCGGCACGATCCGCCGGGACAGACCCTGGGGCCGCGCGACATCCTCCCCGGCCGCGCGGCACAATGCACTGTCAAGCACAGCCAGCAGGAGAAGGCGAGTCGGGGAAACGTGACGACGTCCATCGAAGGCAGGATCGCCGAGGAGATCGGCGTACGGGAGCGGCAGGTCAGGGCGGCCGTGGAGCTGCTCGACGGCGGGTCGACCGTGCCGTTCATCGCGCGCTACCGCAAAGAGGCGACCGAGATGCTCGACGATGCGCAGCTGCGCACGCTTGAGGAGCGGTTGCGGTATCTGCGGGAGCTGGAGGAGCGGCGGGCCGCGATTCTGCAGTCCGTACGCGAGCAGGGGAAGCTGGACGACGCGCTGGAGGCGCGGATCCGGGGGGCGGACACCAAGGCCCGCCTGGAGGACATCTATCTGCCGTTCAAGCCCAAGCGCCGCACCAAGGCGCAGATCGCCCGTGAGGCGGGGCTTGAGCCGCTGGCCGATGGGCTGTTGTCCGATCCGTCCGTGGATCCGCTCGCCGCCGCGGCGGCCTTCGTGGACGCGGACAGGGGTGTCGCGGACGGTGCGGCGGCGCTGGAGGGGGCGCGGGCGATCCTGTCCGAGCGGTTCTCCGAGGACGCCGATCTGATCGGTGAGCTGCGGGAGCGGATGTGGACGCGGGGCCGGCTGGCCGCGAAGGTCCGCGAGGGCAAGGGCGACGCCAAGGAGGGGCCGGGCGCGAAGTTCGCCGACTACTTCGACTTCGCCGAGCCGTTCACGGAGCTGCCCTCGCACCGGGTGCTCGCCATGCTCAGGGGCGAGAAGGAGGAGATCCTCGATCTGACCCTCGAACCGGAGGAGGCCACCGACGGGCCGTCCGCCTTCGAGGGCATGGTCGCGCACCGCTTCGGGGTCGCCGACCGTGGCCGCCCCGGGGACAAGTGGCTCCTGGACACCGTCCGCTGGGCCTGGCGGACCCGGATTCTGGTGCATCTGGGCATCGATCTGCGGATGCGGCTGCGCACGGCGGCCGAGGACGAGGCGGTACGGGTCTTCGCCGCGAATCTGCGCGACCTGCTGCTCGCCGCCCCGGCCGGGACCCGGGCGACACTGGGCCTGGACCCCGGCTTCCGTACGGGGGTGAAAGTGGCCGTCGTGGACGCGACCGGCAAGGTCGTCGCCACCGACACGATCTATCCGCATGTGCCCGCGAACAAGTGGGACGAGTCACTGGCGAGGCTCGCCCGGCTGGCCGCCGAGCACTCGGTCGATCTGGTGGCGATCGGCAACGGCACCGCCTCCCGCGAGACCGACAGGCTCGCCGCGGACCTGATCAGCCGGCACCCGGAGCTGAACCTGACCAAGGTGATGGTCTCGGAGGCGGGGGCTTCGGTGTACTCGGCGTCCGCGTTCGCCTCGCAGGAGCTGCCGGGGCTCGATGTGTCGCTGCGCGGCGCGGTCTCGATCGCGCGCAGGCTCCAGGACCCGCTGGCCGAGCTGGTGAAGATCGATCCCAAGTCGATCGGCGTCGGTCAGTACCAGCACGATCTGTCCGAGGTGAAGCTCTCCCGGTCGCTGGACGCGGTCGTGGAGGACTGTGTGAACGGTGTGGGTGTCGATGTGAACACCGCGTCGGCGCCGCTGCTCTCCCGGGTGTCGGGCATCGGGGCGGGGCTCGCCGAGAACATCGTCGCCCACCGCGACACCAACGGCCCCTTCCGTTCCCGCAGGGCGCTGAAGGAGGTGGCCCGGCTGGGCCCAAAGGCGTACGAGCAGTGCGCGGGCTTTCTGCGTATCCGGGGCGGGGACGACCCGCTGGACGCGTCCAGTGTGCACCCGGAGGCGTATCCGGTGGTGCGGCGGATGGTGAAGACGGCGGGCGGCGAGGTCGCCTCGCTGATCGGCAACGGCGGGGTGCTGCGGTCGCTGCGGCCGGACGACTTCGTGGACGAGACGTTCGGGCTGCCGACCGTGACGGACATTCTGCGCGAGCTGGAGAAGCCGGGGCGCGACCCTCGGCCCGCGTTCCGGACGGCCACCTTCAAGGAGGGCGTGGAGAAGATCGGCGATCTGGCCTCCGGGATGGTGCTGGAGGGCGTGGTCACCAATGTCGCCGCGTTCGGCGCGTTCGTGGACGTCGGTGTGCACCAGGACGGTCTGGTCCATGTGTCGGCGATGTCGAAGACCTTCGTCAAGGACCCGCGCGATGTGGTGAAGCCGGGCGATGTGGTGAAGGTGAAGGTCCTCGACATCGATATCCCGCGCAAGCGGATCTCGCTGACACTCCGGCTGGAGGACGAGGCCGCCCCCAAGGACGCGGCCACGTCGCCTCCGGCGTCGGGCCGGGAGCGCGGTGAGCGCGGTGGACGGCCACAGCAGCGCCGCCAGGGCGGCGGACGCGGCGAGCGTCAGGGGGGTGACCGGAAGGGGGGTGACCGCCAGGGCGGCGGACGCGGCGGCGACCGTCAGCGGCAGGTGCCTCCCCCGGCGAACAGCGCGATGGCGGACGCCCTGCGCCGGGCGGGCCTGGCGGGTCCCGACAAGCGCCGGTGACGGGACAGGGGCGGCGCCGTGGCCGGGCCGCCCCTGGCAGCGGGGCGCCCGCCCGGCGTACAGGC
>NZ_JBSGUP010000895.1:0-2655 GCF_053607985.1 Streptomyces sp. NPDC055078 | reverse complement strand
GGCCCGCCACCCGGCCCGCGTCCTGAGGGCCGCGCCGAGGTGTCCCGAGACCGCCTCGTACATCAACACCACGATCACCATCACGATCGCGGTCCCGCTGCGAACCCGGCGCCTCCATCCCTCAGGGCGGCCGTTTAGGGTCGCGGACATGCTTCTGTGGATCAACGGCCCTTTCGGGGGCGGCAAGACGCAGACCGCGTTCGAGTTGTACCGGCGGCTGCCCGGCAGTTTTGTCAGCGACCCCGAACGGGTCGGTTTCGGCCTGCACGGCATGACGCCGAAGCAGCTGAGGGGGGACTTCCAGGATCATCCCGCCTGGCGGCAGGGGGTGTTTGAGGCGCTCGACTTCACCCTCGGGAGATACGACGGCGTGGTGATCGCGCCCATGACGCTGGTCGAACCCGCGTACTTCGACGAGACCGTGGGGCGGCTGCGGGAGTCCGGGCACGAGGTGCGGCACTTCACATTGCTCGCTGAGCGCGGGACCGTCCTGCGGCGGCTGTCCGAACGCGGCCTGGGCACCGGTCTCAAGCGGGAGAGTTTCGCGGTCGAGCGGCTGGACGGCTATCTGGAGCGGCTGGGCGACGAGCGGTTCGCCGAGCACATCCACACCGACCGGTTGAGTGTGCCGCAGGTCGCCGATCGGATCGCGGCATCGGCGGGGCTGCGACTGCTGCCCAATACGGACGGCCCGGTCCGGCACCGGCTGCGGAAGGCGTGGACCGGCCTTCGGCACATCCGTATCGTCTGAAGGTCCCCATCGGGGCGGATCTGTCAGATCCTGCGCCGTCGCCCGTCCGCCGTCGCCCGTCCGCCGCCGCCCGGCCGCCTCGCCCGGCCGCGGCGCCCTGCGCGGATCATCACCCACAGCCTGTGGACAACCCGGGGGGCGTCCGGGGCGCTGGCGTAGCATGACGGGCACATCGTCCGGTACCCACCGCGGACTGGAACGGAAGGCCCGCACCGCGTGAATGCCACAGCACCACATGAACCGCTCGACCCACGGGACCGCCCCGCCCGGCTGGCCGTGGGGGTCGTCGGCGCGGGCCGGGTCGGGCCGGCGCTCGCCGCGGCGCTCCAGCTCGCGGGGCACCGCCCGGTCGCGGTCTCCGGAGTGTCCGACGCCTCCGTGCGCAGGGCGGCGACCCTTCTGCCCGATGTCCCCCTCGTCCCGCCCGCCGAGGTCCTGGCCCGTGCCGAGCTGGTGTTGCTGACCGTCCCCGACGACGCGCTGCCCGCGCTGGTCGACGGCCTGGTCGAGACCGGTTCCGTACGACCCGGAATGCTGCTGGTGCACACCTCCGGGCGGTACGGCGCGCGGGTGCTGGACCCGGCGACCCGGGCGGGCGCGCTGCCGCTCGCGCTGCACCCCGCGATGACGTTCACCGGGACGAGTGTGGATGTCCAGCGGCTGGCCGGGTGCTCCTTCGGGGTGACCGCTCCGCCCGAGCTGCGGCTCGCGGCCGAGGCACTGGTCATCGAGATGGGCGGGGAGCCCGAGTGGATCGAGGAGGGGGCCCGCCCGCTGTATCACGCGGCCCTCGCCCTCGGCGCCAACCACCTGGTCACGCTGGTGGCCCAGTCGATGGAGCTGCTGCGTACGGCGGGGGTGGAGGCACCCGACCGGATGCTCGGCCCGCTGCTCGGCGCGGCCCTCGACAACGCCCTGCGCTCCGGGGACGCGGCCCTGACCGGCCCCGTCGCCCGGGGTGACGCCGGGACCGTCGCCGCGCATGTCGCCGAGCTGCGCAAGCACGCGCCCGCCACCGTCGCCGGCTATCTCGCGATGGCCCGCACCACCGCCGACCGGGCGCTGGCCCACGGTCTGCTCAAGCCGGAGCTGGCCGAGGACCTCCTCGGTGTGCTCGCGGAGGACGACCAGCGATGAGCCGTACCGCCGCCAGCCGTGCCGCCGCCAGCCGTGCCGCCGCCAACCGTGCTGCCGCCGCGAGCCGTACTGCCGCGAGCCGTACCGCCGCCGACTGCGCACTCGTACCGACCCCGGACGATCTCGCCCACACCCTCGACCGCTGCGCCGTCCCCGGCCGTACCGCCGTCGTCATGACCATGGGCGCCCTCCACGACGGCCACGCCGCCCTGGTGCGCGCCGCCCGCGAGCGGGTCGGCAGCGCGGGCTTCGTCGTGGTCACGGTCTTCGTCAACCCGCTCCAGTTCGGCGCGGGCGAGGACCTGGAGCGCTACCCCCGTACCCTCGACGCCGATCTCGCGATCGCCGCCCGCGCGGGCGCCGACATCGTCTTCGCACCCGCCGCCGACGCGATCTACCCCGATGGACAGCCGCAGGTCCGCATCAGCGCGGGCCCTATGGGCGAGCGCCTCGAAGGGGCCTTCAGGCCCGGCCACTTCGACGGCATGCTGACCGTCGTCGCCAAGCTCCTCCATCTCACCCGCCCCGATATCGCCTTCTACGGGCAGAAGGACGCGCAGCAGCTCGCGCTGATCCGCCGGATGGTCGGGGATCTGAACATCCCGGTGGAGATCGTCGGGGTGGAGACCGTCCGCGAGGACGACGGACTGGCCCGTTCCAGCCGTAACCGCTTCCTCGCCCCCGCCGAGCGGTCCACCGCGCTCGCCCTGTCCCGGGCCCTGTTCGCCGCCCGCGACCGGCTCGCCGCCCAGCAGGCACTGCACGCC
>NZ_JBSGUP010000894.1:0-2659 GCF_053607985.1 Streptomyces sp. NPDC055078 | reverse complement strand
GCTCGGTACGGATCAGGTGTGGGCGGCGTACCGGACGAAGCGGGCCCAGCCGTCGTGGCTGACGGCGAGGCAGGGGCGCGCTATGTCCTTGGAGTCCCGGACCCCTACTGCCTGTTCGGTGACGGTGACTTCGATACAGTCGTCGCCCGCCGAGCCGCTGTAGCTGGACTTGAACCAGGCGATCTCCGACGTGCTCATAGTTCTCCTCGCAGTCGCTCCAGTAGGCCCCGCGATTCGTCGTGGTTCAGGGCCTGCGACCGCAGTGTGTCATAGCGGTGCTGGAGTGAGCTCACCTCTTTCACGTCGGCAATCAGTCGACCGTTCTCCTGTCCCTCGGAGTAGGCAAAGCGCCGGCCTTCCGCCGTCTCCAGCAGACGAATCGGGCCGTTCAGACAAGCGTGCAGTGGTGCGTCCAGTGGCACGACCTGGAGGGTCACGTTGCGCGCCGAGCTGTGCTCCAGTACTTGATCGAGCAGGTCGCGCATCGGCTCCATGCCGCTGAACCTGCGCCTGAACACCGCCTCCTCCACGATGAAGTTGAACGGGACATGGGAACGCTCCCTCAACATCTGCTGGCGTTCCAGCCGAGCGTTGACCTGTGCTTCCAGTTGCTCGTCGGACAAGATCGGGATGTGCCGCTCGAACACAGCCCGCGCGTACCCCTCCGACTGCAACAGCCCCGGCACCAGCCTGCACTCATACGTACACAGGCTCACCGCCTCCTTCTCCAGGCGGGCCCATCGGCGGAACCAGGCCGCCAGCCCCGGCTCACCCCGCGACAGGAACCTGGCGGCCTTCCGCAACGCGCCCGTGTTCCCCAGCGCCTCCTCGGCTCGTTCGACGAAGGACTCGTCGGGCATGCGGCGGCCCACCTCGACCGAGGCGACCGTGTGTTTGGAGAAGCTGACCAGGACGCCGAACTCGGCGCGGCTCAGGCCCGCGTGTTCGCGTAAAGCCTGGACGACGGCCCCGAACGTGCGCAGACTGTCCGACGGGTCGGGTTCGCGTTCCCAGTCACCCGCCGCTGTCTCGGTCTCGTCGATGGTCATACACCACACCTCCGGGTCCTTGCGTGGGGCGCCTGCCCCGAGCGGAACTCACCCAGAGTGAGCGGCGGCGGGAGTACTGTCCATCGAACAGCCGTGTACGCGGCACGCGCGTACACGGCCAGGTAGCTGGTGACAGCCCCGGAACCGTCGTCATCGTGTCGGCCATGCACATCTTCGCAACCCAACTCCCCCTTACCGTACGTGTGTTCAGGCGGCGGCTGCCCGCCACCCGGCTCGGGGCGAGGCTCGCCCGGCAGCTCACGGTCGGCACGCTCCGGAGGTGGGAAATCCCGCCCGGCGTCATGGACCGGGCCGAGGTCGTTGCCGCCGAACTGGCCGCGAACGCGGTGATGCACGGACAGGTACGGGGTCGGGGGTTCCGGCTCCGGCTCGCGTTCGAGCCTCCACCCGCAGGCTGCGGGTGGAGGTCACCGACGCCCGGGGAGCGGGCGGCCGTGCCCCCGGAGGAGGCGTCGCCGGAGGGCGAGTCCGGGCGCGGGCTGCTGCTGGCGGACCGGTGGGGGACTGAGCCGTACCCGCCGAGCGGGAAAACGGTGTGGGCGGAGATCGACACGGGCACGCGCTGACCCTCGGGGGAAGGCCCCTCACCCCGGCAGCCGCTCCCCGCCGCAGGTCGCGCGGCCGAACCTCCCCGTCGCGGTGGCGCGTTGCACATGCTCGCCGCGCACCGCGAGGGTGCACACGGCCCGCCCGCCCCGGTCGCCGAGGACGACCGCGACGGTCGGGGTCTGGCCGGGCGGGAGGCGGACCGACTTCGTCCAGGGGAGGGCGGCGTTTCTGACGACCGCCGAGGAGCCGGGACCGCCGCCGGTGCGGTAGGAGATCTCCGCCGTGCCCTCGCCGGTGACCTCGTAGGTCACCTCCGCTGTCGGCGGGGCGGCCCGGTGCGCCGGCCGCTTCTCCTCGCCGGTGCCGAGCAGACCGTAGCCGATGAGGGCCGCGCAGACGACCGTCAGCGCCCCGGCGATCACCAGGCCCCGGCGGCGGCCGGGGCCCTTTCCGTCCGGCACGGAGCCCCTGCTCTCCGGCTCGGACCCGTACTCCTCTCTCGTTTCGCTCGCGGTCATGACGCGGCCCCCGCTTTCTCCCCGTGGACGGACGGCTGACCGGATGGGGTTATACCCCATGCCCATTCGGCCGCGAAAGCGATCGGAGAAATCGGGCAAATTCCGCCCACCATCAACCGCCTAGTGTCCCGAATGTCCCGGGGGTTGACGTGGTGTCCGCCGCGCGGTCGATACTTTCGCCGCCGCGTTCGTGAGCCGATTCTCCGAGCCCTCACGCGCATGGCAGGGAAAGGGATTCCAGCTGGGCGGAAGCCTCCGCTCCAGCTCATTCGGTGTGCCCATTTCACATGCGATGCGCCGTGACCGGGGCTGCCGGAACGGAAGGACAACGAGGTGAGAAAACCGTACCGGAGATACGTCTCCTGCCTGGTGGCAGCGGCAATCGCAGGCTCGCTGCTGCCCGGGATCGCCTATGCGGACACATCGTCGTCGCCGAAGAAGGACGACGGAAAGAGCGTCTTCGAAACCGTCAAGGGCTGGTTTTCGGACGACGACGACAAGAAAAGAACCAAAGCCGCCAAA
>NZ_JBSGUP010000893.1:0-2672 GCF_053607985.1 Streptomyces sp. NPDC055078 | reverse complement strand
GCCGTGCTCCTGCCCGACGACGTGCCCGGGGTGACCGACGTCGTACGGCACCGCCATGCGGGCGTCGCCAACGCCATCGGCGCGGCCATCGCCGAAGCCTCGGGAACCGTGGACCGCGCATTCCGCTACGAGTCCAGCAGCCGCGAAGCCTGCATCGCCGAGGCGAGCGCGGAGGCCACCGATGCCGCGATCCGGGCGGGCGCCGACCCGGCCCACGTCCGCATCACCACCGTGAGCGAGATTCCCATGAGCTACATGCCCGGCAACTCGGCCCGCCTCCAGGTCCGGGCCGTCGGGCCGTTGCTGACCCGCGACTGCGAACGGCCGTGAACCGGTCGCGGCGGTCGCCCCCTTCGTGCAGTGAAGCCATGTCCGTTCCCCGGACTCTGCCGAGTCCACGTATCTGATCGACGGTGATGAAGATGGGTTACACGATTGCGATCGATGTAGGTGGCACATTCACCGACTTCGTGGCGACGGATCAAACGGATCAGTCCGAGCTGTTCACGGGCAAGGTGTCATCGCGGCCGAACGACGAGGCCGCGGCGGTGCTGGAGGCGGTGGAGGTGATCGCCGGGCACTTCGGCCGCGACACCCCTGACCTCCTGGCGGAGACCGACTTCGTCATCCTGGGCACCACCGTCGTGACCAACGCGATGCTGGAGTACGACGGGGTGCCGACCGGACTGATCACGACGAAGGGGTTCCGCGACACCCTGGAGCTGCGCCGGGGCTACCGGGAGAGCCTGTTCGACCTGTCGCTGCCCGCACCGCACCCGATCGTACGGCGCCGGTTCCGCAAGGGGGTGACCGAGCGGATCGACTACGCGGGTGATGTGGTGGTTCCCCTGGACGAGGAAGAGGTCCGGGCCGCGGTGCGGGAGCTGAGGGCGGCGGGGATCTCCTCGATCGCGGTGTGCTTGCTGTTCTCGTTCGTGAACGACGCGCATGAGCGCCGGATCGCACAGATCATCGCCGAGGAGCACCCGGAGTGTTTCGTCACGCTCTCCTGCGACGTACTGCCGCAGGTCCGCGAGTTCGAGCGGGTCTCGACGACGGTCGTGAACGCGTACACGAGCCCGATGCTCAAGAACTATCTGAAGCGGCTGGACGTGGGGCTGCGCGATGCCGGGTTCACGGGTTCGCTGCTGGTGGTGCAGTCCAACGGCGGCATCATGGACGTCGCCTACTCCGCCGAGCACGGTGTGGACGCGGTCCTGTCCGGCCCGGCGGGCGGCGTCGTCGCCGCGGTGGCGGTCGGTGAGCGCTCCGGCTACCGGAATCTGATCACCGCCGACATGGGCGGCACCAGCTACGACGTCTGCCTGATCCACGACGGCAAACCCGAAGTGGGCGTGGACAACTGGATCAGCCGCTACCGGGTGGCCGTCCCGCTGGTGGACATCCACACCATCGGCGCGGGCGGCGGGTCGATCGCGTGGGTCGACGAGGCGGGCGCCCTGCGGGTCGGCCCGGAGAGCGCGGGAGCCTCACCCGGGCCCGCGTGTTACGGGCGCGGCGGCACCCGCCCGACCGTGACGGACGCGAACCTCGTGCTCGGCTTCATGGACCCGGACCGGTTCATGGGCGGCCGGATGCGACTCGACCGGGATGCCGCCATCACGGCGTTCGAGACACACGTGGCCCGGCCGCTGGGGATCTCGGCGGTCGAGGCGGCGATCGGAGTGTTCCGGATCGCGAACAGTGACATGTCCAACGCCCTGCGTTACGTATCGGTCTCGCGGGGCCGTGACCCGCGCGACTACGCCCTGATGGCGTTCGGCGGGGCGGGCGCGATCCACGCCGGTGTGCAGGCCGCCGGCCTCGGGATCAAGACCATCCTGGTGCCCCGCAACGCCCCCGTGCTCAGCGCGTTCGGCGGCCTGGTCGCCGACTTCAAGGTCTCCCGGGTACAGACCTTCCTGCGTTCCGCGGACCGTGTCGACCCGGAAGACCTCACCGCGACCTTCCAGGCCATGCAGGCCGAGGCGGAGAAGCTGCTGCCCGAGACCGACTCGGTGCGGCTGGAACGCTATCTGGACATGCGCTACGACGGGCAGGTGCAGGAGGTCATCGTTCCGCTCAACACCCGCACCCGGCGGATCTCCGCGGTGAGTGTGTCCCGGGCGATCCGCGACTTCCACGACATGCACGAGACCCTCTACGCCCACAAGCGGCCGGACCAGCCGGTCCAGATCGTCTCCGTGCGGCTGGAGATGACCGGCCTGCGCCACATGGACACGACGGGGGCGGCCCGCAAGTTCGCCCAGGAGGACCCCTCGGCGGCGCTGGCCGGAACCCGGGACGCCTACTTCGAAGGACACGGCTTTGTCGAGGCCCCGATCTACGACGGGGCGCTCATCGAACCGGGCAATGTCATCCCGGGGCCCGCGGTGATCCATGAACCGGGCACCACGATCGTGATCTGCGACGGCCAGGAAGCCATGCTGGATCAGCACGAGACCTACGTCATCGAGGTGGTGAGCTGATGCCCGCGATCACCGGGCGCGAGCAGGCGGCCGGCATACCGGCCGTGGATCTGGAGATCCTGCGCACCAGCCTGATCGCCCATACCGACGAACTGGCCGCGGGCCTCGCGAACGCCGCTCCGATCGCCGAGATCAGCCAGGTCCGGGACTTCTGCGTCGCGATCGCCGACGGGGCGGGCCGCA
>NZ_JBSGUP010000892.1:0-2687 GCF_053607985.1 Streptomyces sp. NPDC055078 | reverse complement strand
GGTACCACCGGGGGCGGCACCCCCGGCGCCACCGCCACGGGTGGTGGCGACGGTGGTGACGCCGGGACCTGCACCGTGGATCTTGACGGGGCCGAGTGCGCGGACAACACCGACACCAACAATGTCGGCTCGCAGCCGGTCGAGCAGGGCAAGGCGAAGGAAGAGCTGGCCGAGACGGGCGCGATGGAGACCACGTTCCTGCTCGTCGGTGCGGCGACCATGATCGCTGGTGGTATCGGCTTCCGGATGCTGCCGCGTCTGGTCGGCGGCAACCGCGCTGCCGTCTGAGACGGCTGAGAGCCGGTACGCCCGCGCGTCATGGCGCGGGCACCGAGCGTGACGTAACACAGAGTGAAGAAAGAGCCCGGGGTGTGGCACAGCACCCCGGGCCCTTCTCTGGGTCTCGGCAGGGTCTCAGGAGGGCGGCGGCCCCGGTCAGGAGCGGGGTCAGGCGGTCTGGACCGCGGCCAGCACCGCCAGCGCCCCCACCAGCACCACCAGCAGAGTCAGCAGTGCCACCGGGCTCAGGCCGCCGAAGGGGCCCTGCTGCTGGAGCCGCTCGCGGTTCGCTCGGCAGACCGGGCAGCGGCCCTCGGTGACGGGGGCCGCGCAGTTGGCGCATACCAGACGGTCGTACGTCATGCGCTCTCCTCCTCCCGCGCGTCGAAGCCGCGGGACTGTTCAGCACAGCCGCAGGCGCAGTTCTCTTGGGAGAACGCTCAACAAGTCACGACTGTTCCCTACCACTGTGCCAGCTCCCGCGCCGTTCGGCGCGCCCCGCCGGCCGCACCCGGTCCGGCCGGCGGCGAATGACGCTGCCGACGACGCGGCCGACGACGCGGCAAATCATGCGGCAAATGGTGCGACAAACGACGGGACAATCTACGCAACCCCGGCCGCCGACTGCGCCCGGAAGCCCCGTTCGCGTAGTGTCACGCACACCTCTATTCCCGGCTGACCTGTGGTGCCCCAGTGATCCGATTCGACAGCGTCTCCAAGACCTACCCCAAGCAGAGCCGGCCCGCCCTCCGTGATGTGTCGCTCGACATCGCGAAGGGGGAGTTCGTCTTCCTCGTGGGCTCGTCCGGTTCCGGCAAGTCGACCTTTCTGCGGCTTGTCCTCCGCGAGGAGCGCGCCAGTCAGGGCCTGGTGCATGTCCTCGGCAAGGACCTGGCCCGGCTGTCGAACTGGAAGGTGCCCCATATGCGCCGCCAGCTCGGCACGGTCTTCCAGGACTTCCGGCTGCTGCCCAACAAGACCGTCGCGGAGAACGTTGCCTTCGCCCAGGAGGTCATCGGCAAGCCCCGGGGCGAGATCCGCAAGGCCGTGCCCCAGGTGCTCGACCTCGTCGGTCTCGGCGGCAAGGAGAGCCGGATGCCGGGCGAGCTGTCCGGAGGTGAGCAGCAGCGCGTCGCGATCGCGCGGGCCTTCGTCAACCGCCCGATGCTGCTGATCGCCGACGAGCCGACCGGCAACCTGGACCCCCAGACCTCCGTCGGCATCATGAAGCTGCTCGACCGGATCAACCGGACGGGCACCACCGTGATCATGGCGACCCACGACCAGAACATCGTCGACCAGATGCGCAAGCGCGTGATCGAGCTGGAGGGCGGCCGTCTCGTACGCGACCAGGCACGCGGCGTCTACGGCTACCAGCACTGAGTCACCGGACGTCACCGGACGTCACTGGACGACGCCGGTCGACACCGGACGTCACCGGCGTCGGCGCCGGCCCCGCAAGGAAAGGCTGAACGCACGCGATGCGCGCCCAGTTCGTACTGTCGGAGATCGGCGTAGGTCTCCGCCGCAATCTCACGATGACCTTCGCCGTCGTCGTCTCCGTTGCCCTCTCGCTCGCGCTCTTCGGCGGTGCTCTGCTGATGACGCAGCAGGTCAACACGATGAAGGACTTCTGGTACGACAAGGTCAACGTCTCCATCTTCCTCTGCAACAAGAACGACGCGACCAGCTCGGCCCACTGTGCCAAGGGCGCCGTCACCGATCAGCAGAAGCAGCAGATCGAGACCGACCTCAAGAAGATGGCCATCGTCGAGTCCGTCCACCGCGAGAGCGCGGAGCAGGCGTACAAGCACTACAAGGAGCAGTACGGCGACACCCCGATCGCCGCGACCATCACCCCGGACCAGATGCAGGAGTCGTTCCGGGTCAAACTGAAGGACCCGGAGAAGTACCAGGTCGTCGCGACGGCGTTCGCCGGGCGGGCCGGGGTCCAGTCGGTCCAGGACCAGCGCAACATCCTGGAGAACCTGTTCTCACTGATGAACGGCATGCGCGTCGCCGCACTCTGCGTCATGGCGCTGATGCTGGTGATCGCGATGATGCTGATCGTCAACACCGTGCGGGTCTCGGCGTTCAGCCGCAGGCGTGAGACCGGCATCATGCGGCTCGTCGGGGCCTCCAGCTTCTATATCCAGATGCCGTTCATCATGGAGGCCGCCTTCGCCGGACTGCTCGGCGGCGCTGTGGCCTGCGGTTTCCTGCTCATCGGCCGCTACTTCCTGATCGATAACGGCCTGGCCCTCGCGGCCGAGATGCCACTGATCAATTTCATCGGCTGGGACGCGGTGATCACCAAGCTGCCGCTGGTGCTCGCCATCGGTCTGCTGATGCCGGCCCTTGCCGCTTTCGTCGCTCTGCGCAAGTACCTCAAGGTGTGACATGCGCCC
>NZ_JBSGUP010000891.1:0-2692 GCF_053607985.1 Streptomyces sp. NPDC055078 | reverse complement strand
CCCCTGGCCCTCCACCCCGAGCAGCCGCATCAGCTCGGCGCCGCCGTCGGACTTGACCCGGGCCTCGAAGGCATTGCCCCGCATAAAGGCGAACTGCGACTGCCCGAACGCGCCGGGCGACCCGAGCGCCGCGGCGAGCCCCGCCTTGTCCACCCCGGCGCCGTCGAGCAGCGCGCGCCGTCTGCACCCGGGGTTGGCCGCGAGGGCGGCCAGCGCGCGGGCGTCCAGCGGACGGGGCCGGGCGGCGGGGCCGCGCAGCTCAGCGAGCCGCTGCCGGAGTGCTGTCGTCGGCGGCATCGGCGGGGGTGCGCTGTCCCTCGGACGGGGTGCGCTGTGCAGGGAATCGCTCACCCGCCGCAGTCTGGCATCCGGCACCGACAATCGGGGACGCCGTGGCGGCCGGGACGGTGGCGAACCGGCCGCGCACCCGGTCCGCGAGGCGCATCGCGGGCCTGGTGAGCAGGGCGCCGACGCCCATCACGGCGGCTCCGGCGACGGCGTCGAGGAAGTAGTGGTTGGCGGTGCCCATCACCACGACGACGGTGAGGAGGGGGTAGGCGACGGCGAGCGTCTTCATCAGGGGCGTACGGCCGTGGCGCCACAGCAGCACTCCGCACCACAGCGCCCAGCCGACGTGAAGGCTCGGCATCGCCGCGTACTGATTGGTCATACCGCCCATGCCGCGCGGGGCGCTCGCCTCGGTGCCCCACCAGCCGTACGAGCTGTACTGGGCCATGGTGTCGACGAAACCGTGGGCGGCGTCCAGCAGCCTCGGGGGGCAGGTCGGCATCAGGGTGAAGCCGACGAGGCCGAGGAGGGTCGAGAGCATCAGCCAGGTGCGGGCGGCGCGGTAGCGCGCGGGGCGGCGGCGGAAGAGCCAGACGAGGATGGCGGGGGTGACGACGTAGTGCAGGGTGGCGTAGAGGAAGTCGGCGGGGATGCCGATGGCCGGGACGTCGGTGAAGAGCCGGTTGAGGGGGGTCTCCGCGTTCAGGAAGAGGGCCTTCTCGGCCCGGAGTATCGCCAGTCCGTGCTCGACGGCGGTGTTCACATCGCCCCGGGCGAGCATCCGCCCGGCCGAGTAGGCGACATAGACCACGACGAGCAGGATCAGCTCGGTCCACCAACGGGGCCGGCGGCTGGGCGCGGGCTGGGACATCGAGCGTTTCTCCCCCTTCGGCCATCCCGTGGCCCGGTGTTCCGGCGGTCGTCGGCCACCAGTCAACCGTACGGTGTAAGGGGCGGCGCTCTGTCGGTGGGTCCCGACCCTGGGAGGGACGCCTGGACCGGCCCCGAGGTTGCGCGAACGGGTCGTCCCGATGACCAGTGGGTGATGATGGAAGGCCGTTCCATCGTTCATGATCTTCAGGAGAACAGCGACATGGCACCGCGCATCCTGCTTGTCCGGCACGGCCAGACCGAATGGTCCCTGCTCGGCAGGCACACCGGCCGGACGGACATTCCCCTGCTGGAGGAGGGCAGGCGCGGGGCGAAGCTGCTGGGTGAGCGGCTGCGGCGGTCCCCGTGGTCGGGCCTGGAGGGCGTGGAGGTGCGGACCAGTCCGCTGGTGCGGGCGTCGGAGACCTGCGGTCTGGCCGGGTTCGGCAACCGCGCGGAGCCGTGGGACGCGCTGATGGAGTGGGACTACGGCGCGGCCGAGGGCCTGACCACCGCGCAGATCCGGGCGGCCGGCCAGGAGGACTGGGTGATCTGGCACGACGGGGTACGGGACGGGGAGGCCCTGTCCCAGGTGGCCGCTCGGGCGGACGAGGTCGTCGAGTGGGCCCGCTCGGCGGACCGGGACGTCCTGGTCTTCGCCCACGGGCACATACTGCGGGTGCTGGCGTCCCGGTGGCTGGGGCTCGACCCGTCGTTCGCGGCGCGGCTGAGCCTGGACCCGACGTCGCTGTCGGTGCTCGGATGGGCGTACGGCGCTCCCGCGCTGGACCAGTGGAACGACACGTCCCACCTGGAGGGCTGACCGCCCTGGCGCCGGGGGCCGCGTCCCGGGCCGTTCGCCCTCTTGCGAAGGGCTGGAGAATGGAGGCGGTCCGGGTCGCCCGGTATGCCTGTGCGAGGAGGAGACGATCCATGGCGGAGTCCCATCAGCGTGCGCGGAAGACGCGGCCCGCGCCCCTGCTGTTCGAGCCCTCCGAGTCCGTCGCCGATCCGGAGCACTTCTTCGATCTGGAGTCGATGGAGGACCCGCGCGAGCTGCTGGCCCGCGCCACCGAGCTGACCCTCGCCTTCCGGGCCGCCGCCGACCGCGCCGTGGAGTTCCAGGCCCTCGCCGCGGCCCAGCTCGCGGATCCCCGGCGGTTCGACCGGCTGACCCCGGGGGCGATCGCCGAGCGGGCCGGCTGGACCGAGGACTACGCGAAGAAGATGATCGAGTTCGGCCGCGGCCTCCTCCGCGACGGGACGCCGCCGTAGCCTACGCTTCGCCCTCCCGGCGGGGCCGCCCACTGCGGGCCCGGGTGCGCACATTCGCCTCCCGGCGGGGCCGCCCATTGCGGGCCCGGGTGCGCACATTCAGCCCGTTGGGCCCCCGGTGCTTCGCCTGGGTGCTACCCCCAGGCGGAGCTGGATTGGCTAGCCAACCCTACGAACCCGGGTACGCAGAATCAGCCCGTCCGGCGTTTGAGGACACGCCCGCAGGGCGTGCGCGACAGCCCACGCGAGGGGCGCGGGC
>NZ_JBSGUP010000890.1:0-2693 GCF_053607985.1 Streptomyces sp. NPDC055078 | reverse complement strand
GGTGAAGGCGTCCCGGGCGGTCGCGAGCAGCTCCCCGGCCGCAGCCGCGGGCAGTTCCCCGGCGGCGGACACGGCACTGGCGAGATCCTCGGCCGCGGCGCCGGGCGCCCCGGGGAGTTCCTCGATCCGGGGCCCGTACACCGCCGCCACGATGCTGCCCGCCACGGCGACCCCGAGGCCGACGCCCAGTTCCCCGCTCGTCTCCGACAGCGCGGCGGCCGAACCGGCCTTCTCCTGCGGGGCGGAGGCCACCACCAGGTCGGTGGTGAGGACCGGCATCGGGCTGATGCCGAGGATCGCGACCCCGGAGCCGATGACAAGGGCCGGCACACCGCCGCTGCTGTCGGCCCGGGTGACCAGGACGAGTCCGGCGACGGCCAGCAGCGCGCCCGAGGCCATGACGTGCGCGTGTCCGAACCGGCGGGCCAGGAAGGGCGCCGCCAGTGAACCGGCCGTCGCGGCGAGCACGATCGGCAGCATGTACACCCCGGCCTTCAGCGGTGTCATGCCTGCCACCATCTGGAGGAACTGCGGATTGAGGTACTCAAGGCCGTTGATGGCCAGCAGTCCGAACATCAGCAGGGCGAGCGAGGCCGAGAACGCCCGGTTGGCGAAGAGGCTCATGTCGAGCATCGGGTCCGGCAGCCGCAGTTGTCTGCGGACGAAGAACCGGCCCGCCACCAGCCCGGCGGCGAGGGCGAGCGCGGCGTTGACGCCGGGGCCGTGCGCGGCCGTGTGCTTGAGGGCGTACACGAGCGGGAGCAGCGCGGCCAGGGAGAGCAGGATGCTCGGCAGGTCGAGCCGGCCGGACGCCGGGTTGCGGAACTCGGGCAGGAGGAAGGGCCCGGCCACGATCAGCACCGCCATCACGGGCACCGCGAGCAGGAAGACCGATCCCCACCAGAAGTGCTCCAGCATCACCCCGCCGACGAGCGGCCCGACGGCCACTCCGACGGACATCGTGGTCATCCACAGGGCGATCGCGAAGGACCGCTGCCGGTCGTCGCGGAACATCGTGCTGATCAGCGCGAGGGTGGACGGCATCAGGGTGGCGCCCGCGATACCGAGGAGGGCACGGCTCGCGATCAGCATCTCGGCGTTCACGGCGTACGCGGTGAGGACGGAGGCGACCGCGAACGTGAACCCGCCGGCGAGCAGCAGCCTGCGGCGGCCGATCCGGTCCCCGAGGGTGCCCATCGTGACCAGGAACCCGGCGATCAGGAATCCGTAGATGTCCATGATCCACAGGGACTGGGTGGCGCTCGGCCGCAGATCGGCGCTGAGGTGGGGCGCCGCCAGGTAGAGGACGCTGATGTCCAGGGCGAGCAGCAGCAGGGGGAGCGTGAGCACCGCGAGCCCGGTCCACTCCCTGGGGCCCGCCCGGTGGGCGGACGCGGGTGCGGGATGGGGCGACATGGTTCCTCCGGTGAGTTGTCGGGTGGATGGTGTGCCTCCAGCGTGCGTACGCGCGGTTCTGGAACGGTTTCGGTGGGCGTACCGGGTCACCGATGGCCCGGCGGGGCCGGGCGGGCGGGGCCGCCGATGATCCGCCGTAGGCTGGAGAGATGCGATTCGGGGTGCTGGGCCCACTGCGCGTGTGGACGGCGGGCGGTGAGCCCGTGCGTGTCCCGGAGCGGAAGGTACGGGTCCTGCTCGCCGCCCTGCTCGGCCAGGACGGCCGCCTGGTGACCGTCCGGCGGCTGGTCGAGGATCTGTGGGCGGGTGAGCCGCCCGCCGAGCCCGTACGGGTCCTGCGGACCAAGGTGTCGCAGTTGCGGCGGGCACTGGAGGACGCCGAGCCGGGCGGCCGGGAGCTGGTCGTCGCCGCGCCCGCCGGTTACCAGCTGGTCGCCGGGCCGGGCGCGCTGGACGCGGCACGGTTCCGGGAGCTGGTGGCGCGGGCCCGGGAGAGCGGTGATCCGGCGGCCCGGGCGGAGCTGCTGACCCAGGCACTGGCGCTGTGGCGGGGCCCCGCGTACGCCGAGTTCGCGGAGGAGCCGTTCGCGCGGGCGGTGGTGGGGCGGCTGGAGGAGGAGCGGCTGGCGGCCACGGAGGACCGTGCGGAGGCGCGGCTGCTGCTGGGTCAGGACCGGGCGCTGCTGGGTGAGCTGGCGGAGCTGGTGGGCCGCTACCCGGGGCGGGAACGGCTGCGGGCGGTGCAGATGCGGGCGCTGTACCGGGCGGGGCGGCAGAGCGAGGCGCTGGCCGGATATCACGAGCTGCGGAAGTGGCTGGACGCGGAGCTGGGGCTGGTGCCGGGGCCGGAGATCGCGCCTCTGTACGGGGCGATCCTGCGCCAGGACCCCGAGCTGGACGTCCCGGGTGCACCGGGTGCACCGGGTGCACCGGGCGCACAGGGCGGACCGGGCGACGGCGGTGGCCGGCGGCATCGGCTGCCCGCCCCGCTGACCGGTCTGATCGGCCGGGAGGACGCCGTCGACGCGGTACGGGCGCGGCTCGCCGGCGGGCGGCTGGTCACGCTCACCGGGCCGGGAGGTGTGGGCAAGACCCGGCTGGCGCTGGAGGTGGCGCACCGGGTCGCGGACGGGTACGACGACGCAGTGCTGGTGGAGCTGGGGCCGGTGGACCGGGCCGGGCCGGTGGTCGACACCGTCGCGGCGGCGTTCGGGGTCCGTGACGAGGCGCGGGAGCTGCCGTCGGCGGGCGGGCAACTGCGGGCGGGGCCTCTCGCC
>NZ_JBSGUP010000889.1:0-2702 GCF_053607985.1 Streptomyces sp. NPDC055078 | reverse complement strand
GTACTGCTCGTCCTGGACAACTGCGAACATCTCGCGGACGCCGCCGCCGAGCTGACGGCCGCCCTGCTGCGGGCCGCGCCCGGGCTGCGGGTCCTGGCCACCAGCCAGGAACCACTGCGCGTCCCCGGCGAAGCGGTCCACACGGTCGCCCCGCTGCCGGAGACGGACGCGATCCGGCTGTTCCGCGCCCGTGCGGCGGCGTCCGCGCCCGGTCTCCGGATCGAGGGACGGGCCGGGGAAACGGTCGCCGAGATCTGCCGGCGCCTCGACGGCCTGCCGCTCGCGCTGGAGCTGGCGGCGACCCGGGCCGGCTCCCTCGGTCTCACCACCCTGGCCGAGCGGCTGGGCGACCGGTTCCGCCTGCTGGCCACCGAAGGCCGCGGAGTCGCCGCCAAGCACCGCACCCTGCGCGCGATGATCGACTGGAGCTGGGACCTGCTCGACGCCCCGGAGCGCGCGGTCCTGCGCAGACTCTCCGCCCACGCCGACAGCAGCACGCTCGCGGGCGCCGAAGCCATGTGCGCGGGTCCCCCTGTCGGCCGGGCCGAGGTCGCCGACCTCCTCGCCCGGCTGGTCGAACGCTCCCTCGTCGTGGCGGTGGCCGACCCGGACGGGCTCGGGGTGCGCTACCGGCTGCTGGAATCCGTCGCCGCGTACGGCCGCGAACGCCTCGCCGCCGCCGGGGAGACCACGGCCGTACGGGAACGCCACCGCGCCCACCAGGTCGCTTTCGCCGAACACGCGAACGCCCGGCTCCGCGGCCCCGGCCAGCAGCGATGGCTCACCGCCCTCGACACCCAGGCACCCGACCTGCGTGCCGCCCTCGACGACGCCGTCGCACACGGAGCCACCGACGACGCACTGCGGCTGGTCAACGCCCAGTCCTGGTACTGGTACCTCCGCGGGCGGCTCAACGAGGCGGCGCGCGCGCTGGACGCCGCCCTCGCGCTCGTCCCCCGCTCGTCCGGCGTCGACGCCTCTCCCACCGCGGCCGCGCGGGTGTGGCGCACCGGCATCGACATCGTGTGCGGCGAGGTCACCGACGCCGGCCGGGCCGCGCTGGACGCCATCGCGGCCTACGAGGGCCCCCACGGCGTGGCCGACCCGGCGGGCGAGGCGCGCGCCCGCGGATATCTGGCGTCCCTGCTCGGCTTCGACAGCCTGCCGACCGGCGAACGGCTCACCGCCCAGGCCCTGGACGCCTTCGCGGAACTGGACGACACCTGGGGAACAGCGGCGGCTCTGTCCACCCGGGCCTGGCAACGGCTGACCCGCGGCGATCTGACCGCCGCCCGCGACGACGCCACCCGCGGCCTCACCCTCTTCACCGGGCTCGACGACACCTGGGGCCGCCTCCAGTGCCTGCCCACCCTCGGCACCCTCGCCGAGATCGCGGGCGACTACGGCGAAGCCGCCCGGCTGCACGGGGAAGGCATCCGGGCGGCCGAGGAGCTGCGGCTGTGGAGCGAGTTGTCGTACCGGCTCTCGGCGATGGGGAACATCCTGCTGCTCACCGGGGAGACTGCCCGCGCCGATGCCCTGCACCGGCGGGCACGGCGGATCGCCGTCGAGCACACGGACCAGTTCGGGCAGCAGATCGCCGACCTGGGGCTCGCCCTCGGCGCTCGCCGGCGCGGCGACCCGGACACCGCCGAGCGGTATCTGCGGCGCTCGCTGGAATGGAACCGCGAGCGCGGGGTCGACGCGGCGGTGGCGCTCGTCCTGGCGCACCTCGGGTTCCTGGCCGGGGAACGCGGAGACATCGTCGAGGCACGGTCGCTCCACAGGGAGGGGCTGACGGCGGCGCGGGCGGTCGGCGACCCCCGGGCGGTGGCGCTGGCGCTGGAGGGACTGGCGGGAGCGGCGGTACTCGGCGGGGACCCGGCGGAGGCGGCCAGGCTGCTCGGAGCCGCGGCGGCCGCGCGGGAATCGGTGGACGCGCCGCTGCCACCCGCCGAACGCGGCGACGTGGACCGGATCACCGCCGCCGCCCAGGCGGCACTCGACACGGACACGTACGCGGCGGCGTTCCGGGCGGGGCGTGCGCTCGGCACCCGTGTCCGTCCGCACCTGGAGTCGCCCGGTGAGCCTCGGCCGTCGGAGCCCGCCATCCCCGCGCCCCCGGCGTGACGGGGTCGACGCGGTACGGCCGCGCTGCTCGGTGACCCGGACGGGATGTGGCCGATGGTGTACGCCACCTGTGCGCGCGGTTGAGGCGTGCCATCGGCGCGGAGGGGGTCGGCGCCCTGTTCGCGCCGGGGCGGCTGGTCACGGCCGGGGGCCCTCGCCGCGTACGAGCCGTACCCGGAGGTGGCCGGGCCGGGGCCGGCTCACCCGCCCTCATCCAGCCGGCGAAGTCCCCGGCACCACACGTGACAAGACCAGCCGACCGAGCACTACCGACCACCGCCGGTGAGCGCCGCCCGCAGCCGGGGGTCGTCGATGGCCTTGTGCCCGGCGACCGCGACCGCCGTCAGAAAGCCGCGCTCGCTGCCGTCCGGGACGCGGATGAGGGAGCCGAGCAGCCGCTGCCCCTCGGCCGATGCCCAGCGGGTGTACGGATGGACCTCGATCCGCGCTATCGCGAGACCGCTCAGGGTGAGCAGCAGCGGGAGGGCGAACCAGGCGAGCACCGGGCCGGGCGGCGCCTGCCCGGGCGGCAGTACCTGGACGGCGGCGCCCAGCGCCACGATGAGCACCGT
>NZ_JBSGUP010000888.1:0-2704 GCF_053607985.1 Streptomyces sp. NPDC055078 | reverse complement strand
GGCCTGGTCCCGGCAGCCCCTTGAGCGGCCGGGGAAGATGTCCGGGCGCCCGCCCGGAGACCACCCGCCGTCAGCCCTTGCCGGAGCGCTCGGGCGCGCCCGCGAGAAGGAAGCGCAGCGCCAGGTCCGCGGCCGATGTGACGCTGGTACGGCTGCGGCGGACCAGCGCCATCTCCTGGACGGCGGCGTCGGCGCAGACCAGCAGCACCCGGGCCTCGTGCTCGTCGAGATCCGGGCGCACCTGGGCGAGCACCGCGCCCCGCACCTGGCGGACGGCGGACCGGCGGCGGTCTATCCGGGCGCGGTCCCCCTCCGGGAGCGCGTCCATCTCCCGGGTGTTGACGGCCACGATGTCGGCGTCGGCGAACGCGACCGTCGTGTAGGCCCGTACCGCGAGGGTCAGTGCCTCCTGCGGGGTTCGCGCGTTCTCCAGGGCATCCTCGATGGCGACCTCCAGCTTGGCCGCCGCGTGATCGCAGGCGTCGACGAGGATCTCCGCCTTGCTGGTGTACGTCCCGTACACGGTGGGGCCCGAGATCCCGGCCGCCCTGCCGATCTGGTCGATGCCCACACCGTGGTAGCCGTACTGCCGGAACAGGGCCGCCGCGACATCCCTGATCTCCTGGCGCCGCGAGCGCGGCGGGGTCCAGGTGCGCCGGGGGCCCGGCTCGGTGAAGGTCGGCGAACGGTCCGCCGGGGCGAGGAGCAGCGCTTCGAGCGACCCGGTGACCAGCACCCTGGCGCGCGGGCGGGCCAGCGCGCCGGGGCGCTGGGCCAGCCGCCCCAGGGCACCGTTCATCGCCCGCTGCCGGGTCACCGCGTCCGCGTGGGAGACGGCCGGCCGGGCCTCGCGGATGTTCTTCTCCCACAGCCGGGTCAGCCGCCGCTCGCCCGTGCGCAGCCCTTCCCTGGCGGTCTCGGAGAGCGAGTACCACTCCTGGAGGTACGTGGCGGTCCTGGCGGGCTCCGAGAGCGTCAGCTCCACCGTGCGGCGCACGGCCGCCGTCAGCCGCGCCTCCGGCCCCGTACCGGGCGCCTCGTCCGCCGCCGGATCCGCCGCGGTGGTGAACTCGGCCAGCGAGCCCTCCAGGATGTGCCGCAGGAGATCGTCCTTGCCGCTGAAGTGCCGGTAGATCGCCCCCGGGGTCACCCCCACCCGCTCGGCGATGTCCCCCACGCCGGTCACCGAGTACCCGCGCTCCGCGAACAGCTCCGCCGCGATCCGCTCGATCGTCGCCCGCCGGTCCTTGGGCCGCCGGGCACGCTCGGGAGTCTTCGCGCCGCGCGTGGGAGTCCCGGTCGAGGCCCCGTGCCCGCTCTCGGTCATACCGCTCCAGCCTTGTGTCACGGCGCCGGTCCCCGTCCGTCCGGCGCGTCCGCCAGTCCAGAACATACCTTTACTTATCGGCGTGCGTACATCCGGACGGTCCGGCGGCGGCACCTACCTTCCCCGGAACGTGGGTTTCCGCTTCTCTGTGAACGCCGCCGCCGCCTCTTTGTGGTCGTCACTGAGGAAGGTCGCGCCCTCCAGCAGCAGCGAGGTGTCGAAGAGAAGGTTGGCGCGCTCGCGGAGGATCTTGTTCACGGCTGTCTTGGTCCAGCGGATCGCCAGCGTCGGGCCGTCCGCGAGCCGCTGGGCGATCGCCAGGGCCTCGGTGTCCAGCGCGTCGGCGGGCACCGCCTTGAGCACCAGACCGAGGCGTTCGGCGTCCTTGCCGGTGAGCCGGTCGCCGGTCATCAGGTAGTACTTGGCGGTGTTGATGGGCAGCAGCAGCGGCCAGATCACCGCGCCGCCGTCACCGGCGACCACGCCGATGTCCACATGAGTGTCCGCGAGGACCGCGTCCTCGGCGGCGATCACGACATCGGAGCAGAGCGCGATGGTGGCGCCGAGACCCATCGCGAATCCCTGGACGGCGCAGACGATCGGCTGCTCCACATCGAGCATGTTGGTGATCAGGCTCTTGGAGGAGAGCAGGGTCTTGCCGACCCGCTGGGCGCCGTTGGAGCGGGGCTGGTCCGCGGCGGCCTCCCGGGCCACGGACTTCACATCGCCGCCGGAGGAGAAGGCGCGGCCGGCGCCGGTGAGCAGGATGGCGCCGACGCCGCTGTCGAAGCGCACCTCGCGGAAGAACTCGTCGAGTTCGCGGTGCATCACCGCGCCGACCGCGTTCAGGGTGTCGGGCCGGTTGAGGGTCACCTTCAGCAGGCGGCCCGTCTGTTCGACGAGCAGGGACTCGTATGCGTAGACGTGCGGCATCAGTGGTTCCCTCCAAGGGGGGCGAACGGCCGGCGCAGGGGCCGGCGGGCGGGGAGATCGCGGGGGAGCGGACGGGGAGCGGGGTGAGAGGAGACGGCCCGGCTCAGCCGGCCGGGAGGGCTCCGGAGCCTTCCGTGACGACCTGCTTCGCCCATGAGCGGTCGATCTTCCCGACCGCGGTCCGGCGGATGCCGGGAACCCGGATGACCGCCTTGGGGAGCTTGTAGCGGGCGATGTGCCGGGCCGCCGCCTCGATGATCTCCTCGTCGGTCGCGCTCTCCCCGGCTGCGAGGGTGATCAGCGCGGTGACCTCCTGGCCCCAGCGTTCGCTGGGACGTCCGGCGACGGCCGCGTCGCCGACCGCCGGATGGGTCAGCAGGGCCTCCTCGACCTCCTCCGCGAAGACCTTCTCGCCGCCGGTGTTGATGGTGGTGGCCTCCCGGC
>NZ_JBSGUP010000887.1:0-2708 GCF_053607985.1 Streptomyces sp. NPDC055078 | reverse complement strand
CAGCGGTGCTTTCGGCGGTATAGGGGGTTCCGGCGCGTCCGCCGTCTTTGTGCGCACCCCCTCAGCGGGCCGGGTAAAACCCGTGTACTGGCCCTCTTGACAGAATCTTGGCACAAATCACAGCCGAAATGTCGCAAAAGTCCTGGTCGGTCGATGCTGACCAGGACTTTTCGTAAGTTCTCGCTGACTGGAGCGGTGATGGCCGCTAGTCTCCGACGAAGAGCGAACGTGCACTGCGTTGCTCGTTGCTCGCCTGGTGTGGGGCGACTAGGTTCCTCACCGGTCCGTATCCGACAGTTCGACATCCGAGGTGACGTAGGCGTGGCTCTTCCGCCCCTTACCCCTGAACAGCGCGCAGCCGCGCTCGAAAAGGCCGCCGCGGCTCGCCGGGAGCGGGCCGAGGTCAAGAATCGACTCAAGCACTCCGGTGCCTCGCTCCATGAGGTCATCAAGCAGGGTCAGGAGAACGACGTCATCGGCAAGATGAAGGTCTCCGCCCTCCTTGAATCGCTGCCCGGCGTGGGCAAGGTCCGCGCCAAGCAGATCATGGAGCGGCTCGGCATCTCCGAGAGCCGCCGTGTGCGCGGTCTCGGCTCCAACCAGATCGCGTCCTTGGAGCGCGAGTTCGGCGGCGGTGCCGCCTGAACGTTCCCGGGTACCCTCGGGAACCTGGATAATCGCTGCATGGCAGCAGAGGTAGGTCCGCGGCTGACCGTGCTCTCCGGCCCCTCCGGGGTGGGCAAGAGCACGGTCGTCGCCCATATGCGCAAGGTCCACCCCGAGGTCTGGCTCTCGGTGTCGGCCACCACCAGAAAACCGCGTCCCGGCGAGCGCCACGGCGTTCAGTATTTCTTCGTCTCCGACGATGAATTCGACAAGCTGATCGCCAACGGGGAACTGCTGGAGTGGGCGGAGTTCGCGGGCAACCGGTACGGAACACCGCGCCGGGCGGTCCTGGAGCATCTGGAGTCGGGCGAGCCCGTGCTGCTGGAGATCGACCTCCAGGGCGCCCGGCAGGTCAAGGAGTCCCTGCCGGACTCGCGGCTGGTCTTTCTCGCCCCGCCCGGGTGGGACGAGCTGGTCCGCCGCCTCACCGGCCGGGGCACCGAATCCGCCGAGGTGATCGAACGCCGGCTGGCCGCCGCCAAGGTCGAGCTGGCCGCCGAAGCGGAGTTCGACACCACCCTGGTCAACACCTCCGTCGAGGATGTGGCGCGTGAGCTGCTAGCCTTGATGGCGGTGTCCACTCCCGAGTGACTGCTCCCGAGTGATTCCAGGTAGTTCCAGGTGGTTCGCAGCCAGTCGCCGGGGCAGTCGGAGTGATCCGGATGTGTTCCCAGCGATCGGCCTCGGCGCAATCCGCCGAGTGCCGGCTTCCCGGAATTCCCGGCACCGTTCGTTTTTCCCATCTTCGGAAGGTAGAGAGTGTCCTCTTCCCTTACTGCGCCCGAGGGCATCATCAACCCGCCGATCGACGAGTTGCTTGAGGCCACGGACTCGAAGTACAGCCTCGTGATCTACGCGGCCAAGCGCGCGCGCCAGATCAACGCGTATTACTCGCAGCTCGGTGAGGGTCTGCTGGAGTACGTCGGTCCGCTCGTCGACACCCATGTGCACGAGAAGCCGCTGTCGATCGCCCTGCGTGAGATCAACGCTGGTCTGCTGACCTCCGAGGCCATCGAGGGCCCCGCCCAGTAGGTCCAGCGGTACGCATACCACATCATTTCTCCACAGGCCCGGCGGTCCGTCCGCCGGGCCTGTGGTGTGTCAGTGGTTGGATGAGATGCGCAGGTGTCAGAGGTGTCATGGGTGCGAGCGTGGGGAGAGGCCGTGGACAAGCCGAAGGTCGTTCTGGGGGTCAGCGGTGGCATCGCCGCCTACAAGGCGTGCGAACTGCTGCGGAGACTGACGGAGTCCGGCCATGACGTACGCGTCGTCCCGACCGAATCGGCGCTGCACTTCGTCGGGGCGGCCACCTGGTCCGCGCTCTCCGGCCACCCCGTCTCGACCGAGGTCTGGTCCGACGTCCACGACGTACCGCATGTACGGATCGGCCAGGGCGCCGATGTGGTCGTCGTCGCGCCCGCCACCGCCGATCTGCTGGCGAAGGCCGCCCACGGCCTGGCGGACGATCTGCTGACCAATACGCTGCTCACCGCCCGCTGCCCGGTCGTCTTCGCGCCCGCGATGCACACCGAGATGTGGGAGCACCCCGCGACCCGGGAGAATGTCGCGACCCTGCGCCGCCGGGGCGCGGTCGTCATCGAGCCCGCCGTCGGCCGGCTCACCGGCGTCGACACCGGCAAGGGGCGGCTGCCCGACCCGGGCGAGATCTTCGAGGTGTGCCGCAGGGTGCTGGCCCGCGGGGTCACGGCCCCCGATCTCGCCGGACGCCATGTGGTCATCAGCGCGGGCGGTACGCGCGAGCCCCTCGACCCGGTCCGCTATCTGGGGAATCGTTCCTCCGGAAAGCAGGGGTACGCCCTCGCCCGCACGGCGGCGGCCCGGGGCGCCCGGGTGACGCTGATCGAGGCCAACACCGGGTTCGCCGATCCGGCGGGCGTCGACGTGGTCAGCGTCGGTACGGCGGTCCAGCTGCGGGAGGCCGTGATCAAGGCGGCCGGGGACGCCGACGCGGTGGTGATGGCTGCGGCGGTCGCGGACTTCCGCCCCGCCGAGTACGTCACCGGCAAGATCAAGAAGAAGGA
>NZ_JBSGUP010000886.1:0-2718 GCF_053607985.1 Streptomyces sp. NPDC055078 | reverse complement strand
GTGTCGTAGGGATCGGCGCCGGGTGCGCCCGGGGGGTGGGTGCCGGACCCGGTAGCCGGGTCCGGGCCCTTGGGTGCGGGGCCTTTACGGCTGTGTCGTCCCACGGGCCCCGATCAGCTCCTCACAGTGTCGTCGAGCAGTTCACGCACGGCCTGTGCGACCGTCTCCGGGTACTCCATCATCGCCACATGCCCCGCGTCCGGCAGGGTCAGCAGCCGCGAGTCCCGGAAGGCCGCGGCGGCCTTGCCCGCCACACGGTACGAGACGAGCTGGTCCCTTCCCCCGTAAACCAGCAGTGTCGGCGCGAGCACCCGCTCCGCCTGCCGCCACAGTCCGTGCTGGCCGCCGAGCGTGTACGCGTCGACGATACCGCGCGCCGAACGGGCCATCGCGTCCCAGAAATAGGGCAGTTGGGAGCGGCGCTCCATCTCCTCCACCGCGTGGCGCAGGCCCTCGTCGGAGACCCGGGAGGGGTCTCCGTAACAGAGAGCCATCACCCCTCTGGTGCGCTGTTCGGCCGTCCACTCCCTGGTCAGCCGGCCGAAGAGCCGGGCGACGCCGGGCAGGGCGAGCAGCGCGGTGGGCACGGCGGAGCGCTGCACCCGCAGCTCGGGCAGGGCGGGCGAGACCAGGGTGAGCGTACGCACCAGATCGGGCCGGACGGCCGCGACGCGGGTGACGACGGCGCCCCCGAGAGAATTACCCAGAAGGTGTACGGGCCCGCGTCCGCCGGCGTCGAGCAGCCGGATCACCGCCCGGGCGTGTCCCGTGACCGAGTAGTTGCCGTCGTCGGGCGGCGGGGAGTCGCCGAAGCCGGGCAGATCGACCGCCTCGCCGTCCACGGCGTCCGCGAGCAGGGGCATCATCGCCGACCAGTTCTGCGAGGAGCCGCCGAGTCCGTGGACGTACAGCGCGGGCGGCAGTCCGGTGCGCAGCGGCGGCCGGGATCTGACGGTGAGGGTCAGCCCCGGCAGTGTGACGGAGCGCAGCTCCTCCCCTTCGGCGACCCGTACGGCCGCGACTTTGGGGGCCACGGCGGTGGCGGCGGCGCTGACACCCGGCAGCTCGGTCGAAGACATGCCCGCAATGTTACGAGACGATCACACCGCGAATCGTGTGTTCGGCGTCACACATCGCATAGCGCCGCGCACCGGTAGCTCCTACGCTCATAGGTGGGGTCCTTCAGCGGCCCCCGGCGATCCCCAGGGACTACCTCCCGAGCTTCAGGGAATGCGGTGCACCATGGCTGTCGATCCCAGCGACCCCGACACTTTCGATCAGCTCGACCGGTTCGGCGAGTCCGCCGCCGACGGTGCGGGCGGGGACGAGCGCGCCGAGCGGGCCGAGCACCTCGACGAGGAGGTCCCCGAAGCCGACGCCGCTGAGCAGCACACGGAGGTGAGTCAGCGGCGTGACGATCCCCTCATACATATCGATCCGGACACCGCGAATGAGGCGGACGCGGTGGAGCAGGCCCGTGTTGTCACCATCGACGAGGACGACTATCGGTGACCCTGACTGACCTGACCTCTTTTGCCCACGAATAGGGAACTACCGCGACTGTCCGGTCCGTGAAATTCTGCGTCCGCGACGCGCACGCCCGGGTTACCCAAAAGTACGATGGCGGGCGCGGCGCACCGCGCGCACGGAACGAATTTTGGGAGGCGGCGTGACAGCCATCGAGCAGACAGAGGCGGCGCGCCCGCGGGGCACGCGTCTTCCGCGCCGAGCCCGCAGGAATCAGCTTCTGGGCGCTGCCCAGGAAGTATTCGTGGCCCAGGGATACCACTCGGCCGCCATGGACGACATCGCCGAGCGGGCGGGCGTCAGCAAGCCCGTGCTCTACCAGCACTTCCCGGGCAAACTCGACCTGTATCTGGCGCTCCTCGACCAGCACTGCGAGTCCCTGCTGCTCTCGGTCCGTACCGCGCTCGCGTCGACGACGGACAACAAGCAGCGCGTCGCCGCGACCATGGACGCCTACTTCGCGTATGTGGAGGACGAGGGCGGTGCCTTCCGGCTGGTCTTCGAGTCGGATCTGACCAACGAGCCCGCTGTGCGCGAGCGCGTCGAGCGGGTCTCCCTGCAGTGCGCGGAGGCGATCTCCGATGTGATCGCCGGGGACACCGGCCTGTCGAAGGACGAGTCCATGCTGCTGGCCGTGGGCCTCGGCGGGGTGTCCCAGGTGGTGGCCAGGTACTGGCTCTCCAGCGAGTCCGCCATCCCCAGGGATACGGCGGTGCAGTTGCTCACCTCGCTCGCCTGGCGCGGCATCGCCGGCTTCCCGCTGCACGGCGCGGAACCTCAGGCGGAACCCCGGACCGAGCCGTCCTGACCCGGCGGGCGGTGTTGTCCGCTGCCGGCTGTTCGCTCCTGGCGTTCACCGGGGGCGGCGGGAGCGTCCCCGCGCCCGGCTAATGTGTGCTGGGTACGGCGCGATGACCGCGCAACGCTGACCGTTCGGAGGGACATAGCCGTGGAGGTCAAGATCGGCGTGCAGCACGCGCCCCGGGAGATCGTTCTGGAGAGCGGGCAGTCCGCCGAGGACGTCGAGCGCGCGGTGGGAGACGCGCTGGCGGGCAAGGCGCAGCTGCTCAGCCTCACGGACGACAAGGGCCGCAAGGTTCTGGTGCCGGCGGACCGTATCGCCTACGTGGAGATCGGTGAGCCTTCGGCACGGCGCGTGGGTTTTGGAGCGCTGTAGGAGCGGTCCGGAAC
>NZ_JBSGUP010000885.1:0-2718 GCF_053607985.1 Streptomyces sp. NPDC055078 | reverse complement strand
CGCGACCACCCCGCGCGGCCCGCCCACGACGGACATCCGGACGCCTGACCCCGCCCCGCCGTGCCCCGCCCCACGGCACCCCACCGCGCCCCGCCGCACCCGGGACCGCGATCCGGCCCCGGGCGCTCGCCGTACACGCGATCCCGGCGTATGACCCGGCAGGTGACCCGGTCCCTGTCTCCCTCCGCGTTTCCCTCCGCGTTTCCTCCGCGCATGTGATCCGATCCCGGGTTCTCGCCGCGCACTGGACGACATACCGACTGGTCGGTCATCATCGAGGGGCCCTGTCCTTCCCTGTCCCAGCACCCCGGAGTGCCCGATGACCCCAGTCCCTCCGCCCGGTCTCGACCCTGCCGAGCTGCGCGCCTTCCTCGACCGCGAGCGCCCGGGGATGGTGAGCGGGCCGCTCACCGCCCGGCTGATCCAGGGCGGGCGCTCCAACCTCACCTACACCGTCACCGACGGCACCGGCCAATGGGTCGTACGGCGGCCCCCGCTCGGCCATGTCCTGGCGACGGCGCACGACATGCGGCGCGAGCACCGGGTCATCAGCGCGCTGCACCCGACCTCGGTCCCCGTGCCCGAGCCGCTGCTGCTGTGCGAGGACGAGTCGGTCATCGGCTCGCCGTTCTACGTCATGGAGTACGTGGCGGGCACGCCGTACCGCACCGCCGAAGAGCTGGTCCCGCTCGGCCCGGAACGCACCCGTGAGGTGGTGCTCGCCCTGCTCGACACCCTGGTCGAACTGCACGCCGTCGACCCCGATGCGGTCGGCCTCGGGGACTTCGGCCGCCCTGAGGGCTTCCTCGACCGCCAGCTCCGCCGCTGGGGCAAGCAACTGGCCGCCTCCCGAGACCGCGAACTCGCCGGCATCGACGAACTCCACGCCTCCCTCGGCCGCTCGCTCCCCCGCTCCCCCGCGCCCACCGTCGTCCACGGCGACTACCGCCTCGACAATGCCCTCGTCGGCACCGACGGCCGGATCAATGCGGTGCTGGACTGGGAGATGTCCACCCTCGGCGACCCGCTCACCGACGTCGGGCTGCTGGTGATGTACAGCACCGGACTCGATGCGCCCGACAGCCCCGTCAGTACCACCTCGGCCGCGCCGGGCCACCCGTCGACGGCCGAACTGATCGAGCGGTACGCGAACCGCTCAGGCCGCGACACCTCCGCCGTCTCCTGGTACACCGCCTTCGCCTGGTTCAAGCTCGCCGTGATCCTGGAGGGCATCCACTACCGGCACACCCTCGGCCAGACCGTCGGCGAAGGTTTCGACCGGATCGGCGGCGTCGTGCCCCTCTTCATCGAGCACGGCCTCAACACCCTCCAGGAAGGCTGAACCCGTGGACTTCGCATTCGACGCGCGCACCGAGGAACTGCGAGCCAGGCTGCTCGCCTTCATGGACGAGCACATCTACCCGGCGGAGGCCGTCGCCCACGAGCAGCGCGCCCGGCTCGCCTCGCCGTGGGACACCCCGCCGATCGTCGAGCGGTTGAAGGCCGAGGCCCGCCGGCAGGGCCTGTGGAACCTCTTCCTCCCGGACGAGGAGCACGGAGCCGGTCTCACCAACCTCCAGTACGCCCCGCTCGCCGAGATCACCGGCCGCAGCCCGGATCTGGCCCCCACCGCCCTGAACTGCGCCGCGCCCGACACCGGGAACATGGAGGTTCTTGCGCAGTTCGGCACCGAGCGGCAGAAGAAGCAGTGGCTTGAGCCGCTGCTGGCCGGGGAGATCCGGTCCGCGTTCGCGATGACCGAGCCCGAGGTCGCCTCGTCCGACGCGACGAACGTCCGGACACGGATCGACCGCGACGGTGACGACTATGTCGTCAACGGCCGCAAGTGGTACATCTCCGGGGCGATGAACCCCGACTGCCAGATCTTCATCGTGATGGGCAAGACCGACCCGGACGGCGAGGATCTCCGCCGCCAGCAGTCGATGATCCTCGTTCCCCGTGACACACCCGGTGTCGAGGTGCGGCGGGCCATGCGGGTGTACGGCTACGAGGACCACGCGCACGGTGGGCACGCCGAGGTCGTCTTCGACCGGGTCCGGGTCCCCGTGACCCATCTGATCGGCGAGGAGGGCGGCGGGTTCGCCATCGCCCAGGCCCGGCTGGGGCCCGGCCGTATCCACCACTGCATGCGGCTGATCGGCATGGCCGAGCGCGCGATCGAGCTGATGTGCCGCCGGGCCGTCTCCCGTACGGCCTTCGGCAAACCGCTTGCCGAGCAGGGCGTGGTGCAGAACTGGATCGCGGACGCGCGGGTCACCGTGGAGCAGTTGCGGCTCCTCGTCCTGAAGACCGCCTGGCTGATGGACACCGTCGGCAACCGGGGCGCCCACACCGAGATCCAGGCGATCAAGATCGCGACGCCAAGAGCGGTGGTGGACATCCTGGACCGGGCCGTGCAGGTGTACGGCGCGGGCGGGGTGAGCCAGGACTTCCCGCTGGCGGAGCTGTGGGCGGCGGCGAGGACGCTGCGCTTGGCGGACGGGCCGGATGAGGTCCACCAGCGCTCCCTGGCCCGCCGCGAGCTGCGCGCGTACCGGTAGCGGGCTGCTCCTGGGGGCGGCTCCCAGGGCCCGCCCCGCCGAGCGCCATCGGTCCCGCACACCCTGCGGGCGTGTCCTCAAACGCCGGACGGGCTTGATATGCGCACCCGGGCAGACAAAATCAGCCTCGCCGGCGTTTGAGGCGCGGGGTCCGGGG
>NZ_JBSGUP010000884.1:0-2739 GCF_053607985.1 Streptomyces sp. NPDC055078 | reverse complement strand
GATCAAGAAGAAGGACGGCCAGGAGCCCGCGCCCGTCGCCCTGGTCCGCAACCCCGACATCCTCGCCGAGATCTCCGCCGAACGGCCCCGGGCCGGACAGGTGATCGTCGGCTTCGCCGCCGAGACGGACGACGTCCTCGCCAACGGCCGCGAGAAGCTGCGCCGCAAGGGCTGCGATCTGCTCGTGGTCAATGAGGTGGGGGAGAACAAGACCTTCGGGCTCGGGGAGAGCGAGGCCGTGGTCCTGGCCGCGGACGGCGGCGAGACCCCGGTGCCGTACGGGCCCAAGGAGGATCTGGCGGACATCGTGTGGGATCTGGTGGCTCCCCGGCTCGGGTGACAAAGCCCGCACGAGACGAGACAAAGCCCGCACGAGGCGAGACGGGGCGCGCGGGCGGCGCCCCGGGGCGCCCGGGCCGATGTCCGCGTCCGGCCGATGCCCGGCCCGGTTCCCCGCCCGGATCGTGATCCCTACGCGACCCGTCCGCCCCGCCGTCGGCCCTGCGGACCGGCACCGCCGCCGGTCGCGGTGAGTCACCATCCATCGGCAGGCACTTCCTGTCGGCGGGCACCCGCCGACGGGCCGCACCCGGGGGTTGTGCCGGGGAGGTCTGCCCGGTTTCCGGCGGGGGCGGCATGGGCGTATGGGCTCCGAAACCGCGCGAAGGGAGTCATCCGGGCGGGAAGAGCCATCCGGGCGCATGGAAGAAATCCCTCGAAAAGCGGGCATCCATGCTACGGATTTCGGCCTATTGTCCTGCCCGAAACCCTTCGGTCCCAGGTGACAGCGTTCCGGCCCGGCTCCCACGGAGCGAGACGGGTGGTCCGCATCCGGAGGGTCACGGATAAACTGGTCATGGAACGTCGCGGGGCGCAGCCCCCTGCCGGTCCGCCAATGATCAGCCAGCAGCCGCTGCAACCCCAGGGAGCGATGTGTCCCGCCGTCTCTTCACCTCGGAGTCTGTGACCGAAGGTCACCCCGACAAGATCGCCGACCAGATCAGCGACACCATTCTCGATGCCCTTCTGCGTGAGGACCCGACCTCCCGGGTCGCCGTGGAGACCTTGATCACCACCGGTCTGGTGCATGTCGCCGGTGAGGTGACCACCAAGGCGTACGCCGACATCCCGACCCTCGTGCGCAACAAGATCCTCGACATCGGCTACGACTCGTCGAAGAAGGGCTTCGACGGCGCGTCCTGCGGTGTCTCGATCTCCATCGGCGCGCAGTCGCCGGACATCGCGCAGGGTGTGGACACCGCGTACGAGAAGCGGGTGGAAGGCTCCGCCACCGGCGAGGAGAGCGACGACCTCAACAAGCAGGGCGCGGGCGACCAGGGCCTGATGTTCGGCTATGCCTGCGACGAGACGCCGGAGCTGATGCCGCTGCCGATCCATCTGGCGCACCGGCTCGCCCGCCGCCTCTCCGACGTCCGGAAGAACGGGACCATCCCGTATCTGCGCCCGGACGGTAAGACCCAGGTCACCATCGAGTACGACGGCGACAAGGCCGTCCGCCTCGACACCGTCGTGGTCTCCTCGCAGCACGCCTCCGACATCGATCTGGACTCGCTGCTCGCGCCCGACATCCGTGAGTTCGTCGTCGAGCATGTGCTCGGCCAGCTCGTGGACGACGGCATCAAGCTGGACACCGAGGGCTACCGGCTGCTGGTCAACCCGACCGGCCGCTTCGAGATCGGCGGCCCGATGGGCGACGCCGGCCTCACCGGCCGCAAGATCATCATCGACACCTACGGCGGTATGGCCCGCCACGGCGGCGGCGCGTTCTCCGGCAAGGACCCGTCCAAGGTCGACCGCTCGGCCGCGTACGCCATGCGCTGGGTCGCCAAGAACATCGTGGCCGCCGGCCTCGCCGCCCGCTGCGAGGTCCAGGTGGCGTACGCCATCGGCAAGGCCGAGCCGGTCGGCCTCTTTGTCGAGACCTTCGGTACGTCGACCGTCGACGTCGAGCGGATCGAGCAGGCGATCTCCGATGTCTTCGATCTGCGCCCGGCCGCGATCATCCGCGATCTGGAGCTGCTGCGCCCGATCTACGCTCTGACGGCGGCCTACGGCCACTTCGGCCGCGAGCTGCCCGACTTCACCTGGGAGCGTACTGACCGCGTGGACGCGCTGCGCGCGGCGGTGGGCCTGTAGGGCGCGCTGCGAAAGTCCCGCCCGGCCCGCGACACGGCCTAGCCGCCGACCGTACGCGGTGGGCCGACAGGCCCTGGCCCCTGACGAGGGTGCCGGGGCCTTCGGCGTGGCCGTACGCCCGGTGGCGGGGCAGGGCCCGCTGTCCGAGCGCTCTGGTACGAATGACGGTGTGAGCAGCGACGACGAGCGCCCCGAAGAGCCCGCGGCCGGCGGGCCCGAGCAGCTTGCGCTCATCCGGGAGACCGTGCGCAGGGCCAAGGTGCCCAGGGCCAAGCCGCGGACCTGGCGGGGGGCCGCGCTCGCCAAGGAGCTGCCCGTGGCGCGGGTGCTGGTGAACAAGGGCGTGGTGCATCTCGATCGGTATTTCGACTACGCCGTGCCCGAGGAGCTGGACGCCGACGCGCGCCCCGGAGTGCGGGTGCGGGTCCGGTTCGGCGCCGGGGGACACCGGGTGCGGGACGGGCGGCGGGAAGGGGGCGGCCTGATCGACGGGTTCCTCGTCGAGCGCCGTGCCGAGTCGGAGTACGAGGGCGCGCTGGCCGCGCTCGCCTCCGTCGTCTCGCCCGAGCCGGTGCTCAGCCC
>NZ_JBSGUP010000883.1:0-2744 GCF_053607985.1 Streptomyces sp. NPDC055078 | reverse complement strand
CTCCACAGACCGCCCGCCCGCACGCTCCCGCACCACGGGGAGCGGAGGGGGCCTCCGAGTGCCTCCCGCTCCCCGCGACCGCCGCCGAGATGCGCACCGAGGCGGCGGGGGAGCATCCTTGGCTGTGTGACCCGGTACGGCGAGGCCGGGCGTACCCCTGCGGAGTCGGAGTCCTCCGGGGTGACGCCCGGGGATCCCGAGGACGGCGGCCGAGCGCCGGACGAGCTGGCACTGGTGCTCGCCCAGGCGGCCGTGGGCGCGACCGAGGCCGTCGGAGGATACGCGGGCGGGGTGTTTCTGCGCTCCGAGGAGCCCGGACTGCTGCGGCTCGCGGTGCTCGCCGGGCTGCCGTGCCGGCTCTTCAGACCCTGGTGGCGCATGCATGTGAACCGCCCCTTCCCGGTGGCCGAGGCATTCCGCTCGGGGCGGGCGGTGCATCTCGCGGACGCCGAGGACGCCATGCGGCGTTTCCCGCAGCTCATGGCCGGTCTGCCCTTTCCCTTCGGCGCGCTGTACGTACCGGTCACCGGCGGTTCCGAGAAGTTCGGCGTCCTCGTGGTGCTGCGCCGGGCCACCCCCGGAAAGCCGGTCGGGAACAACGACCGCCACCGGATGCACAATGCGGCCCGGCGGCTCGGGGCGGCCCTGAACACGCTCGGCGGGCGGGGCACCCGCGTCGAGTGGGACAGCGAGCCGCTGCCCGTACAACTGCCGGCGGCCGGCGTGACCCCGCTGCGGATCGGCCATTTCTCCTGGGACCTGGACACCGGTGCCGTATCGGCCGACGACGAGCTGTGCGCGATCCTCGGCACCGATCCGACGGGCTTCGCCGGGACCGTGGCGGCCCTGACCGCGCCGCTCTCGCGGGAGGACGTCCTCGGGCTGTGGTCGCTCGCCCGGCAGGCCGTGGAATCGGGGCGTCCGGTCTCGCGCCGGATGCGGCTGTGCGGATCCGGCGGCCGGTCGTTTCTGCTGGAACTCGCCGACGGCGCGGTCCCACCGCCCGGCGGTCGCCCCGCCCGGCTGCTGACCGGCCGTCCGCTGACCGGCCGGCTGCTGGACCTCGGCACCGGGCCCGTCGTCTCCGAGGTGACCGAACGCCTCCCGCGCGGAGTGCTCTCCCTCGACCGGCTCGGCCGGATCACCTATCTCAACCACGTCGCCGAGACCCTGCTCGGCCGCGCGCGGCCCGGACTGACGGGCCGGGTGCTGTGGGACGCGCTCCCCTGGCTGGGCGGGCACGCGCACGAGGACCACTACCGGGCCGCCCTGATGTCCCACATCCCCGTCCACTTCGTGGCCCGCCGGACCGGCCAGGCGGGTCCGCCCGGCCGGCCTGGTCCGCCCGGTCGGGCGGCGGACCAGTGGCTGATGATCTCCCTCTACCCCGGCCACGACGGACTCTCCGTCACCCTCGCCCCCGCCGACGAGCCCCCGCAGGCGTCCGGCCCCACGGCCGGTGCCGTCATCGGCTCGGGCGCCGGACCCGGCACCGGGCTCGGTCCGCCCGTCGACCGGGCCGCCGCCCTGTACCGCCCGGTCGCCCTGGCCATCGCGCTGACGGAAGCCGTCACCGCCCGCCAGGTGTCCGCCGTGGTCACCGAGGAACTGCTGCCCGCGTTCGGCGGCCGGCAGCTCGCCATCTATCTGCTGCACGAACGGCATCTCTTCCTCGCCTGGGAGACCGGATTCCCCCAGGGGTTCCTGGACCGCTTCGACGGTGTGGGACTCGACGCCCGGCTGCCCGGTGTCGAGACGCTCACCTCGGGCCGCCCCCTGTTCTTCGAGTCGATGGGGCATCTGGCCGCCGCCTACCCGGGCATCCTGCTCGACGCCCACGTCGGCGCGCGGGCCTTTCTGCCGCTGATCGCCTCCGGCCGGCCGGTGGGCTCCTGCATCCTCGGCTTCGACCAGCCGCGTGGCTTCGACCCGGAGGAGCGCACGGTGCTCACCGCGCTCGCCGGGCTGATCGCCCAGGCGCTGGAACGGGCCCAGCGATACGACACGGAGGCCGCGCTCGCCCGCGGCCTCCAGGACGCCCTGCTCCCGCACCGGCTGCCGGTCCTGGCGAACGCCGACACAGTCGGGCGCTATCTGCCCGGCACCCAGGGCATGGACGTCGGCGGCGACTGGTACGACGTCGTCGAGACGGGCAGCCGGATCGCCCTGGTCATCGGGGACGTCCAGGGCCACGGTGTCTCCGCCGCGGCCACCATGGGCCAACTGCGCAGCGCGCTGCGGGCGTTCGCGCTGAGCGGGCACGACCCCCAGGAGGTGATGAGCGGTACGAACCGGCTGCTCATCGATCTCGACCCCGGTCAGTTCGCGAGCTGCTGCTATATCGTCCTCGACCCGGCGACGGGCCTCACCCGGGCGGTGCGGGCCGGGCACCCCCAGCCGCTGCTGTACCACCCGGACGGCAGCACCGACATCCTGGCCCTCGCGGGCGGGGTCGTCCTCGGTGTCGACGCCTCGGCCGTCTACCCGGTCACCGAACTGCTCCTGGAACCCGGTGCCGTACTCGCCCTCTACACGGACGGTCTGGTGGAGCGGCCGGGGAGCGATATCGACCTCGGGGTCGAGCGGCTGCGCGGCACCCTCGCCGAGTGCGGCGCCTCGCCCCTGGCCGAGACGGCCGACCGGCTGATCCGCGAGGCGGGAGCGGCGACGGACCGGCCCGACGACATCGCCTTGCTGCTCGCCACACGCTGGTCGTAGCGCCGTCCCCGGGGACCCGGTCACCG
>NZ_JBSGUP010000882.1:0-2745 GCF_053607985.1 Streptomyces sp. NPDC055078 | reverse complement strand
GGGACCGGCCTGGCTCGTCGTGGATGCGAGGTGTCAGTGATCCTCTTCGCCGGCACCGGCCGGTACGGCCGTCAGCCGGTCGCTCTCATCCTGTATTTCCGCGGCGATCTTCTTGAGTTCCGGCTCGAACTTGCGACCGTGATGGGCGCAGAAGAGCAAGTCACCACCGCTGGTCAGGACGACACGCAGATAAGCCTGGGCGCCGCACCTGTCGCAGCGGTCAGCGGCCGTCAGGGGGCTCGCGGGGGTCAGAACAGTAGTCACGTCGCCTCTTCTCTAGCTCGACGAGCTGTCGTACCAGGGTCAACATCCAACCAGCCCGAAAACGTTCCCGCTCGGGGCTTGTCCTCGAAAGTTCCTCTCACGGCGAAAGTTCCTCTCGGGGCGGCCGGCTGCTGCCGGGTGGCGGCGAATGAGCCGTATTGCTTCGCTCTACGGATTTCGCGTTGCTTGTCTCGTGTGGCCCTCCCGGCTGGGTTGCCGGTTGTTCATGAGGACGTGCCCGGAGCCTAAATGGTTCATGCCTGGAAGGGAACGTGATGTTCGCTTCACTCCATCGAGGGATCGAACATGTATACGAAGCTGGACTAGCATGAAGAATCATGAGGGTGGCGTTACATCGGCTCTACCAGGGCTCGGTACCCTCTGACCCGGCGACCGACGCCGGGCCTTACCCACTGGGCCACATGAGAAATTCAGCGAGGAGCGAACCGCGTGACCGCCGAAACGTCCGTGCCGTCCAGGACTCTGCTGACCGCAGAGCGTGACGGCTCCAACTACACAGCGCGGCACCTCCTCGTACTCGAAGGTCTCGAAGCGGTCCGCAAGCGCCCTGGCATGTACATCGGGTCCACCGACAGCCGTGGCCTGATGCACTGCCTCTGGGAGATCATCGACAACTCCGTGGACGAGGCGCTCGGCGGATACTGCGACCACATCGAGGTGATCCTCCACGAGGACGGCTCCGTCGAGGTCCAGGACAACGGGCGGGGCATCCCGGTCGACGTGGAGCCCAAGACCGGGCTCTCCGGCATCGAGGTCGTGATGACCAAGCTGCACGCGGGCGGCAAGTTCGGCGGCGGCTCCTACGCGGCCTCGGGCGGACTGCACGGCGTGGGCGCCTCGGTGGTGAACGCGCTCTCGTCCCGCCTCGACGTCGAGGTCGACCGGAACAGCGCCACCCACTCGATCAGCTTCCGCCGCGGTGTCCCCGGCATGTTCACCGAGCAGGGCCCCGACGCCCCCTTCGACCCGGCCAACGGGCCCCTGAAGGGCAAGCGCGTGCCCAAGACCCGCACCGGCACCCGTGTGCGGTACTGGGCGGACCGCCAGATCTTCCTCAAGGACGCCAAGCTCTCCCTGGAGAATCTGCACCAGCGCGCCCGCCAGACCGCTTTCCTCGTGCCCGGCCTGACCATCGTGGTGCGCGACGAGCGGGACCTGGAGGGGGAGGGCAAGAGCCAGGAGATCTTCCGCTTCGACGGCGGCATCAGCGAGTTCTGCGAGTACCTCGCCAAGGACAAGGCCGTCTGCGACGTGTTGCGGCTGACCGGACAGGGCACCTTCAAGGAGAACGTTCCCGTCCTCGACGACCGTGGCCATATGACCCCCACCGAGGTCACCCGTGAGCTGGTTGTCGACATCGCGCTCCGCTGGGGCACCGGCTACGACACCACCGTCAAATCATTTGTCAACATCATCGCCACCCCCAAGGGCGGCACCCATGTCACCGGCTTCGAGCGCTCGGTCACCAGGACCATGAACGAAGTGCTGCGCTCGGCCAAGCTGCTGCGCGTCGCCGAGGACGACATCGTCAAGGACGACGCCCTGGAGGGCATCACCGCGGTCGTCACGGTCCGGCTGGCCGAGCCCCAGTTCGAGGGGCAGACCAAGGAGGTGCTGGGCACCTCCGCGGCCAACAGGATCGTCGCGAATGTCGTCGCCAAGGAGCTGAAGGCGTATCTGACCTCCACCAAGCGTGACGCCAAGGCCCAGGCCCGCGCCGTGCTGGAGAAGGCCGTCGCCGCCGCGCGCACCCGTATCGCCGCCCGCCAGCACAAGGAGGCGCAGCGCCGTAAGACGGCCCTGGAGTCCTCGTCGCTGCCCGCCAAGCTGGCCGACTGCCGCAGCGACGACGTGGAGCGCAGCGAGCTGTTCATCGTCGAGGGGGACTCCGCGCTCGGCACCGCCAAGCTCGCGCGGAACAGCGAGTTCCAGGCCCTGCTGCCGATCCGCGGAAAGATTCTGAACGTTCAGAAGTCATCCGTGTCCGACATGCTGAAGAACGCCGAGTGCGGCGCGATCATCCAGGTCATAGGGGCGGGCTCGGGCCGGACCTTCGACATCGACGCCGCTCGCTACGGCAAGATCGTCCTCCTGGTCGACGCCGATGTCGACGGCGCCCATATCCGCTGTCTGCTGCTGACTCTCTTCCAGCGCTATATGCGGCCCATGGTGGAGGCCGGCCGGGTCTTCGCCGCCGTGCCGCCGCTGCACCGGATCGAGCTTGTCCAACCCAAGAAGGGCCAGGACAAATACGTGTACACCTACTCCGACAGCGAGCTGCGGCAGACCCTGCTGGAGTACCAGCGCAAGGGGATCCGCTTCAAGGACGCGATCCAGCGGTACAAGGGCCTGGGCGAGATGGACGCCGACCAGCTCGCCGAGACGACGATGGACCCGCGCCACCGCACCCTGCGCCGGATCAACATCGGCGACCTCGACTCCGCCGAGCAGGTCTTCGAC
>NZ_JBSGUP010000881.1:0-2764 GCF_053607985.1 Streptomyces sp. NPDC055078 | reverse complement strand
ATCGCCGGACTGCGCGTCCGGCGATTCGGGAGGACACTCGAACAGTACGCGAAGGCCCCGGGGGCGATGACTCGCGTGGCTCCCTGGATGGAGTGTGGAGGTGACCGGGTGTGACCGGGAACAAGGCAGTGGCCTATGTGAAGCCGGGGACCGTGGAGATCCAGAGCACGGACTATCCGGGGCTGGAACTGCGGGACGGACCAGGGGTGGCACGCGCGAATGTGGGGCGCAAGTGTCCGCACGGTGTGATCCTCAAGGTTCTGGCGACCAACATCTGCGGCAGCGATCAGCACATGGTGCGCGGGCGGACCACGGCCCCGGCTGGGCTGGTCCTGGGGCACGAGATCACCGGGGAAGTGGTGGAACGCGGGCCGGACGCCGAGTTCGTCCAGGTCGGAGACGTGGTGTCGGTGCCGTTCAACATCGCCTGCGGCCGGTGCCGCAACTGCAAGGAACGCCAGACCGGCATCTGCCTGAACGTGAACCCGGCCCGTCCGGGAGCCGCGTACGGATATGTCGACATGGGCGGCTGGGTCGGCGGGCAGGCCGAGTACGTCATGGTCCCCTACGCGGACTTCAACGTGCTGCGCTTTCCCGATCCCGACCAGGCGCGTGAAAGGCTGCTCGACCTGACGATGCTGTCCGATATCTTCCCCACCGGATTCCACGGTGCGGTCACGGCGGGCACCGGGGTGGGTTCGACCGTGTACGTCGCCGGGGCCGGACCGGTCGGCCTCGCCGCGGCGGCCTCCGCCCAACTCCTGGGCGCCGCGGTGGTGATCGTGGGAGATCTCAACGCCGAACGCCTGGCACAGGCCCGCAGCTTCGGCTGCCAGAGCGTCGATCTGACCCAGGGCACCGCCGAGGAACAGATCGCGCAGATTCTCGGTGAGCCCGAGGTCGACGCGGCGGTCGACGCGGTCGGCTTTGAAGCACGCGCCCACGGCAAGAACTCGGAGGAGGCGCCCGCCACCGTCCTCAACTCCCTGATGGGCCTGACCCGGGCGGGCGGTGCGCTCGGCATCCCCGGCCTCTATGTCACCGACGACCCGGGCGGCGTCGACCAGGACGCCCGTACCGGCACCCTGAAGGTACGGCTCGGCCTGGGCTGGGCCAAGAGCCACACCTTCGCCACCGGACAGTGCCCGGTCATGCGCTACCACCGCGGCCTGATGCAGGCCATTCTCAACGAACGCGTCCACATCGCCCGCGCGGTCAACGCGACCGTCATCAGCCTGGACGACGCCCCGCGTGGCTATGCCGAGTTCGACCAGGGTGCCAGCCGTAAGTACGTCCTCGACCCGCACGGCGCGCTCGGCGGTGCCCGGCCCGTCTGACCGACGACCTCACCAACATCTCACCAACCTGACAGCGGCACCGGCCGGCCGCGCGGCCATGAGGTACGCGTATGAGCCGTGTCCTCACCGGGGTTCGACCTGCGCGACCGCGCCCAGGCGGGTCGTCCCGCCGAAGGCGCGGGGTGCGGGCCTCGCCCCCAGGGCCCCCGAGCGGCTGCCCCGGGCCGGGCAGGGCGGGGGGCCGCTCCTCCCCATCCCCTACCTCGGTAGCACCTCCAGCTTGGCTCCCGGGTATGACGCCCGGCACACGGCTGTGCCCGCACACTCCGTCCCGTCAGCACAAGAGGAACGCGAAAGGGCGGAACATGAGGCTACGCAGCGGCAAGCGGCGGCAGAGGGACGCACGACCGGAGGCCCCGGCCGCCACTCCCGGTCTCGCCGTCGAACTGCGCGGAGTCCGGCGGCAGTACGGCCGCGGCGCCGGCACGGTGCATGCCCTCGCGGGTGTCGACCTCGCCCTGCCGCTCGGCACGTTCACCGCGATCATGGGCCCGTCCGGATCCGGCAAGTCCACCTTCCTGCAGTGCGCCGCCGGACTCGACCGGCCGACGGCCGGATCCGTGCGCCTGGGCGGTACGGAGATCACCGGTATGAGCGAGAACGAGCTGACCGAACTCCGCCGCAGCCGCCTGGGCTTCGTCTTCCAGGCATTCAACCTGCTGCCCTCGCTCACCGTCGAGCAGAACGTCCTGCTGCCCATGCGCCTGGCCGGGCAGCGCCAGGATCGCCGGCGCGCGGGCGCGATGCTCGCACAGGTCGGTCTCGCCGACAAGGCGCGGCGCCGGCCCGGCAAGCTTTCCGGCGGCCAGCAGCAGCGTGTGGCCATCGCCCGTGCCCTGATCGGCAGCCCCGATGTGGTGTTCGCCGACGAGCCCACCGGTGCCCTCGACACCGGCACGGCCGCCGAGGTGCTCGGCCTGCTCCGGCACGCGGTGGACACGCTCGGCGCCACCGTCGTCATGGTCACCCACGACCCGGCCGCCGCCGCATGGGCGGACGGCGTACTCTTCCTCGCGGACGGGACCTTCGCCGACCGCCTGGAGCGCGGTACGCCGGACCAGATCGCGGCGCGGATGACCGCGCTCACCGCCCGTACCACCCGCGCGAACGCGGTGGCGGGGGTCGCGGCGTGAAGCGTCCCAACGGACTCGCCCGCGCGGCCGTCCGCTTCAAACCCGCGTCCTTCGCGGGGACCTTCGTCGCGCTGATGATGTCCGCTCTGATCGTCACGGCCTGCGGCATCCTCCTGGAGACCGGGCTGCGCGCGTCGGTGCCGCCCGAGCGGTACGCGAACGCGCCGGTCGTCGCGGCGGCCGACCAGTACGAGTACGTCGTCACGGGCAGCGGCGAGGACCGCGAGGAAGAGGCGACGCCGCTGCCGGACACCGCACGGGTGGACGCCGCCC
>NZ_JBSGUP010000880.1:0-2764 GCF_053607985.1 Streptomyces sp. NPDC055078 | reverse complement strand
GTACAGAAGCGACTTGAGGTCCTCATCCGGGACTTCCGCACCACCGATCCGCCCATGCCCGTCGTCGTCCTGCACACCGAGGACGCCACCGCCGACGACCGGGTCGTCGAACTGGTGGAGCAACTGCACACCGGGCAGGACACCCACGGCAGCCGCTGTGCCGAGGTGCCCGCGTTACAGGAAGGCCCGACGGAGGTGCGGCGGGCCGCGGGGCTGGTGCGCGACCTGGGCGATCCGAAGCGCTGGGACGGTCAGCACGCGCTCTACCGGCGCTACACCTTTCCCCGGCTGCGGCTGGTGCGCGCGATCGAGGACGCCGTGAGCGAACTCGGGCCCGACTGGCCGCAGGCGGCGGCCGGTGCCCAGGGCAGTCCGTCCCGGCCCGCTCAGCGGCTCCTCGACCAACTGGCCCGGCAGCGCTGGCGGCCGAAGGACTCCCCGCGCTGGCGACGCGGAATGCCGCTGTTCGACATGGCGCACATCCTCCCGGCCGGTCTGGTCGCCGGGCTCGCCGCCCTCCTGGCGCGCAGCCACTGGTCCGTGGCGCTGGCGTCCGGTGCCGGGTTCCTGCTGCTGATGCTGCTGCTCGACAACGTCCTGCCCGGCCGGGCCCCCATCTTCCTGTGGCTGCGCAGGGAGAGCCGGTGGTTCATGACGACCACGTTCCTGCGGGCCGCGTCGCGCGGCCGGCCGACCGATGTGTCCGTGCTGCGCCCGATCCAGTCCTGGAAGGCCATCGCGGCCCGCGCGTACGACGTGGCGGAGGCACTCCAGGACGGCGACGACTTCCAGCTCCAGCTGTACGTACTCGCCCTGTTCGAGGATCTGCGCGACAATCACCGCCGCTGGAGCTGGGATCTGCGCGGCTTCAAGCGGCCCAGGCCGCCCATGCTCTTCATGCCGCAGGTGAGCGCGGAGAACGGTGGCATCGAGCTGATCAAGGCGGTCAGCGATGTCCGCAGCAGGCGCAGCGAACTCGATCCGCTGCTCATCGTCGCCGCGCTGCGGGTCGCCGATGTGCCACGCCTCCAGCGCAGTGTGATCCAGCGGCCGGGCGGCACCCTGTGGATCTGGTACCAGGAGTGGGCGCGGAATCTCCGGGCCGGACAGTCGCCGAGCCGGGAGCTGGCCGAGTTGCCCTGGGTGCTGAAGGTGCCCCTGCCGGTGGCCCGCCTCGCCCCGCTCGCGGACGGGCAGCAGCCCTGTGTGAAGGCGTCCACGCGGCCGACGGCGGCCCGGCTGGTGTGGTCCCTGCCCGCCCTGGTCCTGGTGCTGCTGCTGCTCGTCGCGGGGGTCGGCGTACGCGCCGGGACACTGCACGACAAGTACTGCTCGGCGTCGGTGCTGACCGCCAACCGGCACACGGTGCGCAAACCCGCGCCGGAGGAGGGGACGGAGTGCATAGGAGTCGCCACGGGCGATGTGCGGTTCGCCGACTGGCTGCCCGACGACGGGAAGGCGCCCGGCGGGGAGAACACCCCCTGGACCCTGTCCGATCTGGAGCGGCGGATCGGCGAGCAGAACGAGATCGTCCTGCGCAAGCACGCGGGGAAATATGTCACCGTGGTCTACGCGGGGCCGCTCAGCGCCGACCCCGACGGGGGCTTCTCGCCCGTGCAGGGCGTCCAGGAACTGGCGGGGCTGTATCTGGCGCAGGCCGTCATCAACGAGACCTCCTCGGTGCAGCTGCGGGTGCTGATCGCCAATGGCGGCGTGGACCTGGCACACCAGACGGAGATGGCGGACGCCATCGCCGCGTACGCGGCCGACGACCCGACCGTGGTCGGCGTCGTCGGCCTGGGACGCGATCTCAGGTCGAGCACCGAGACGACCCGCAAGCTGCGGGACGCGGGGCTGCCGGTGGTCTCCGGGACGAACTCCGCCACCTATCTGCCGCGCATGTTCGCCAACTGGTTCAGCCTCGCCGCCACCGACGAGTGGCAGCTGGAGCAGCTCGGGCTGATCGCCCAGCAGTTGCGTACGCCGGGCAAGAGGCAGCATGCGCTGGTGCTCGCCCGGGACACCCGCGAGACCGAGGATCTGTACACGGACGAACAGGCGAAGTACGGGCAGCGGATGCTGGCGTCGAAGGGCTTCGCCCTGCTGTCGCAGCGGCGCTACACACGCAGCCGCGCGGGCAAGCCCGAACTGCGTCCGCACACCGCGGAGATCTGCCGGCCCGGGGCGGTGCCGTCCGTGATCTACTTCGCGGGCCGGGTCGAGGACGTCGGCACCCTGATGGCCCAGCTCGGCATGGAACCCGGCTGCGCGGGGCGGCAGATCTCCGTACTGACCGGCGACGATGTGTCCAAGGCCGTCTTCGCCCGGGGCGGTGACGGGGTGGCGCCCAAGGTGACGCTGTATCACGCCGCGCATGTGGAGCTGAAGGGCCCGGCGGCGGCGACCGGCTTCTACGAGAAGGCCACGCAGTATCTGCCGGGCTTCGGCGGCAAGCCGCTGTCGTACGACACACCCGCGCTCGCCAGTGGCCAGACCGCGCTGGCGCACGACGCGACACGGGCCTTGTACTGGGCGGCCACCCAGGGCGGCACCCCGCAGAGCCGGGCCGCGACCTGGGTGAACCTCAGAACGGTCAAGCTCGGCGGGATGGCCACCGGCACGGTCGACTTCACCAATGCCCCACTCTACAAGGACCGGAGCGGACACAGCATCGCGCTGAAGGAGGTACGGCGCGCACCCGACGGGACCTCCCGTCAGCGTCTGGTGTGCAGCAGGATCGCGGGCGACGCCCGGCCCCTCACCG
>NZ_JBSGUP010000879.1:0-2766 GCF_053607985.1 Streptomyces sp. NPDC055078 | reverse complement strand
CGCCGGCGGGGGCTACGAGGCGGGTCCGTGGCGCCGGCGCGCGGCCCATACGACGCCGCAGCCCGCGGCGATGACGGCGACGGCCGCGGCGGCGATCAGCGGTGCCGCGCCGGACGCGCCGGTCCGGGCCAGGTCCCCGCTGCCCGGCACCGGCGCATGGGCGGGGGCGGGGGTCCCGCTCCGGGAGCCCGCGCCCGCTGCCGTGCCCGACCCGGCCGGGCCGCCGTCCCCGGTGACCGGCACGGTGCCGGGCGTACCGGTGGCGCGGGTGGGCGGGTCGGCGGCCCGCACTTCGGCGGCCGTCGAATCGGCGTCGCTCACACCTGCGGCCCGCACATCCTCGGCCCACGGATCAGCACTGCTCACATCGGCGCTGCTCACCGGCCGCGCCTGGGTGTGCGCCGAGGCGGACGACCCGGTCGGGCCGACGACCAGCGCGCCCGCAGCCGAGGCCACCACGAGGGCCCCGGAACGCCACCATGTGCTGCTGGTTCTCACTCAGTTCCTCCACTGGTACCGCCTCACCGTTCTGGTGGTCCGCGCACACTACCGCCGGGACGGCCCGGCTGTTACCGAGTCTCCGGCCCCGGCTGAGGCTCCGTCGGTTCCCGTCCGGGCCCGCCACCGCCCGGGACCCGCCCGGCCATGACGCGCCGTCCGCCCGCAGGGCAGGCCGTAGGGCAGGCCACGGCGACCGGTGCGCGCTTTCGCGGGTCGGGGGCGGGGCCCTCACCTCCCCCAAGAGTTACGGGGCAGTTCGTGCCCGGCAGGTCACACCGGGCAGGTCACACCGGGCAGGACTCGCCGGGCAGGTCACGCCGGCGGCCGGGTACGGGGTCAGCGTCCGCCCCCGCCGGTCTCGGGCGCACCGGGATCCGACGGCTCGGCCTCCGCCGCGTAGCGCAGTCGCGCCCAGAGCGGCAGGCCCCACCAGCACAGCAGGAACCAGACGACCATGGCGGCGACGAGCCAGACGGCGGTCGAGTCGTGGAGGACCACACGAAGGATGAGCAGGAGCGCGCTGGCCATCGTGCACAGCAGCAGGAACAGTCCGACGACGGTGAGGCGGGAGGCCCAGTCGACCGTCTGCGGCTTCAGCCGCCGCCCGGTGAGCAGCCGGTGGAACGACACCGGTCCGATCAGCGCGCCGGTCGTCGCCGCCCCCAGCAGGACGGTGGCGAGATAGATGTTCCGGTCGGTCTCCGACAGGCTGGTGAAACGCGGCTGGAAGACCACGGCGAGCAGGAATCCGAAAAGGATCTGCACCCCGGTCTGCGCCACCCGCAATTCCTGCAGGAGATCGCTCCACCTTCGGTCGGCTCTTTCTTCCTCTGTCTCCTGCCGACCGCGCGGCCGGCTGGTGCCGTTGCCCATGTCGGGTTCCTCCCCTGAGGTATCTCTCGGGCTGTGGGGCCGAAGTCGCCGACGGCGCTGCTCGGTCGCCGGCGCTGCCCAGTCGCCGCCTATGCGGCATCCTGCATGATTTCCCGCCGCAATCGATCGCACGAATTGCTGATCAGCCGGGAAACATGCATCTGGGAGATTCCGAGATCCTCGGCGATGCGGCTCTGGGTCATATCGCGGAAGAACCTCATGTAGAGGATGGTCCGCTCACGCTCGGGCAGTTCGCGCAGCCGGGGCTTGACGGCCTCCCGGTCGATGACGACGTCGAGCGCGGGGTCGGGGCCGCCGATGGCGTCCGCCATGGTGTGGCCCTGGTCGCTGCCCGGGATCTCGGCGTCCAGGGAGAGGGTGCTGAAGGAGCCGATGGCTTCGAGGCCCGCCCTGGTCTCCTCGTGGGTCAGCCCGGCCCGCTCGGCGATCTCCGCCTCCGTGGGCGCCCGGCCGGAGACGGTCTGGCTCAGCTCGCGCTGGGCGGCCCGGACCCGATTGCGCTGGTCCTGGACCCGCCGTGGGACGTGCAGGGTCCACATATGGTCGCGGAAGTGCCGTTTCACCTCTCCGGTGATGGTCGGCACGGCGAAGCTGACGAAGGCGCTGCCGCGCCCGGGGTCGTAGCGGTCGACGGCCTTGACCAGGCCGAGGGCCGCGACCTGGCGCAGATCCTCCAGATTCTCGCCGCGGTTCCTGAACCGGGCGGCGAGCCGCTCGGACATGGGCAGCCAGGCGCTCACCAGCTCCTGGCGCAGGGTGTCGCGCTCGGGTCCCTCGGGCAGCTGGGCCAGCCGGGCGAACGCGGCCTGGGTGTCGGGGGCGTCGTCGTGCGGATGCCTGGTGCTCGTGTGTGTGCGCATGGTGCGCGCCACTCCCTCGGCGGTGCGGGACGGATGCTGGCAATCGTGGAGGGAACGCGGGCGCCGCGGTGCCTGAAGGGGCTGACCGGCCGGAAAGGCCGAATGATGGAAGGATTGACCTTCGCGCCGGGGCGTTTCTCCGCTCCACGGGCGTGCCTCCGGTCCGAAGCACGAAATGCACCTGCCCCCGCTGCGCGGCGGCAAACACGGCCCGCCGAATCCATTTCCGGGAAATCGGCGGGCGTATGGCTTCCCCCGGCGGGAACCCGCATTTCGGAGGTGCAGAATTATGGTTCCCATCCTGCTTGTCCTGCTGCTGGTGGTCCTTCTCTTCGGCTTCGGATTTGCCGTGAAGGCACTGTGGTGGATCGCGCTGGCCGTGCTCGCCGTCTGGCTCCTCGGATTCCTCATGAGGAGCCGTACGGCCGGGGGCCCGAGGTCGCGCTGGTACCGCTGGTAGGTACGACCGCGGAGAGGTCTGTCCGCCGGGACAGGCCCCAAGGGGCGGCGG
>NZ_JBSGUP010000878.1:0-2768 GCF_053607985.1 Streptomyces sp. NPDC055078 | reverse complement strand
CTCCGTCGACTCCTCGGCCGGGGGGACCGCCGAAGAGCTGGCCGCACTGGTTCCCGAGGGGTTCGACTTCGTGATCGACACGACCGGGCGCGAGGACGTCCTGCGCACCGCCGTCGAGGCCCTCGGACCGCTCGGCCGCGCCGGTGTCATCGGCGTCGGCCCCAGCGGGACGATGAGCTTCGACTGGCGCAGCATCCTCAACGGACGCACGGTCACCGGCATCGTCGCCGGGTCCAGCCTTCCGCAGCTGTTCCTGCCGCAACTGCTCGAACTCAACGCCGAGGGCCGGTTCCCCGTCGAGAAGATGATCACCTACTTCCCGTTCGAGCAGATCAACGAGGCCGTCGCGGCGGTCCGGTCCGGCTCGGTCGGCAAAGCCGTGCTGACCTTCTGAGCATCGCCCACAAACGTTGTCAGGCTCAGCGGCACACCTTAGGGTGACCGACACCGCTGAGGCAGCCGGCATCCGGTGGCGCGGCCGGACAACACCGCGCAGAGTTCCGAGCACGTGGAGCGTGCCACCATGTCCGCCGACTTCGACACGTCCGCCGACTTCGTTACCGACTCCGACACCGACTCCGACACCGACTTCGACCACCACTCCGACGACGCCAACGCCGACCCGGTCGCCTACTACGCGGGCTTCCGGGAGCGCTGCCCGGTGGGCCGCTCGGCCGCCCACGGCGGCTTCCACTACACGACGCGGTACGCGGACGTGGCCCGGATCGCCCGCGACGACGCGACGTTCTCCTCGGCCCGCGGCGACCACGGCGGGCAGGGGGTCGGCATCGTCATCCCCAAGGGACCGGGGCTCGAACAGTATCCGATCGAGCTGGACCCGCCGCATTCGACCGAGTACCGGCAGCTGATCAACCCGCTGCTGACCCCGGAGGCGGTCGGGCAGCTGGTACCCATGATCGAGCGCCACGCCGCCCGCGTCGTGGACGACTTCATCGAGCTGGGCTCCTGCGACTTCGTCCGCGACCTCACCAACCCGCTGCCGGCCGCGGTCACCCTGGACTGGCTGGGTTTCCCCGAGGAGGACTGGGCGAAGCTGGCCGGGCCGATCCACGACATCTTCGCCGCACCGGCCGGCAGTGAGCGCGCCGTGCGCGGGGCCGCGGGGCTGGCCCATATGGACCGGCGTATCCGCGAGCTGATCACCGAGCGCCGCTCGGCGCCACGGGCCGACGCGGTCAGCACGCTGGTGGCGGGCCGGCGTGCCGACGGCGGCGAGTTCGGCGAGGACGAGCTGGTGTCGGTGATCGGCCTGCTGATCGCGGGCGGGGTCGACACCACCACCTCGCTGACCGGATCGACGCTCGTCCACCTGGCTCGCCACCCCGGGCAGCGCCGGCGGCTGATCGACTCCCCCGATCTGCTGGACAGCGCGACCGAGGAATTCCTCCGCGCGTTCGCCCCGTCGCAGTCGATGGCACGCACGGTCACCGGGGACGTCGAGGTCGGCGGCTGCCCGATGCGCGCGGGCGACCGGGTGCTGATCCCGTGGGTCGCCGCGAACCACGACCCCGCCGTGTTCCCCGACCCCGAGCGGGTACGACTCGACCGCGACGCCAGCCGGCACCTCAGCTTCGGGATCGGATCGCACAGGTGCGCCGGCGCCCACCTCGCCCGCGCCATGTTCCGCGCGATGATGACACAGGTCCTGACCCGGCTGCCCGACTACCGGGTGATCGAGGAAGGGCTCGTTCCCTACCCCACACGCGGCAACCAGTCCGGCTGGGACGCGGTCCCGGCGGTCTTCACACCCGGTTCCCGCGCGACAGCCGCGGCAGGCGCGGTCCGCGCGCTGAGCACGCCCACCCCGCTGCGGGTGACCTCGGTGCGCGCCGCGGCCGAGGGTGTCGTCGCCGTCGGCCTCGGCCTGCCGGACGGCGGTGAACTCCCCGCGTGGCGGCCGGGCGCGCACATCGAGTTGCGTCTGCCCTCGGGCCGGCTGCGTCAGTACTCGCTGTGCGGTGACCCCGCCGACGCCACGGCGTGGCGCATCGGGGTCCTGCGTGAGCCGCTGGGCCGGGGCGGTTCGGCCGAACTCCACGAACTCGCCCGCCCCGGAGCCACGTTCGCGGTACGCGGGCCGCGCAACCACTTCCCGCTCGCCGAGGCGCCGTCGTATCTGTTCCTCGCCGGCGGCATCGGCGTCACACCGATCCTCGCCATGGTCCGCGAGGCCGCCGGACGTGGCACGCCTTTCACCGTCGTGTACGGCGGACGCACCCGCTCGACGATGGCGTTCGCCGATGAACTCGCCGCCGTCGCCGGCGATGCGCTCACCCTGCTCCCGCAGGACGAGGCCGGGCTGCCGGACCTCCCCCGGCTGCTGGACCGGCTGGGCGCGAACACCGCCGTATACGCGTGTGGTCCGGCACCGATGCTGGCGGCCGTCGAGCGCGAGTGCGCCCGGCTGGATCTCACCGACCGGCTGCACCTGGAACGCTTCGGCGCAGGCGACGACCTCGAAACGGCGTTCGACGCCACGGAGAACCGCGCCTTCGAGGTCCAGCTCGCGCGCACCGGGGGCACCTACACCGTGCCGCCGGACCGACGCCTCATCGAGGTGCTGCGCGATGCCGTGAGCGGCCTGTCCTACGACTGCGAGAAGGGATACTGCGGCGCCTGCGAGACCCGTGTCATCGCCGGGACACCGGAGCACCGGGATTCCGTGCTCAGCGACGAGGAGCGCCTCGCCGGGCGCACGATGATGATCTGCGTCGGGCGCTGCCGGAGCGACCGGCTCGTCCTGGACC
>NZ_JBSGUP010000877.1:0-2791 GCF_053607985.1 Streptomyces sp. NPDC055078 | reverse complement strand
CCCCGGACCCCGCCTTCTCCCTCGGCCCCGCCGCCGCCCGCCTCGGCGAGCTGCTCGGCACCGAGGTCGCCTTCGCGACCGACACCGTGGGCGAATCCGCGCGGTCCGTCGTGGCGGGCCTCGCCGACGGCCAGGTCGCGGTGATCGAGAACCTCCGCTTCAACCCCGGCGAGACCAGCAAGGACGACGCCGAGCGCGGCGCCTTCGCCGACCAGCTCGCCGCCCTCGCCGAGGTGTACGTCGGCGACGGCTTCGGGGCCGTCCACCGCAAGCACGCCTCGGTGTACGACCTCCCCGCCCGGCTGCCGCACGCGGCCGGATATCTGATCGCCACCGAGGTCGGTGTCCTGAAGAAGCTCACCGACGACGTCCGGCGGCCCTACGCCGTCGTCCTCGGCGGCGCCAAGGTCTCCGACAAGCTCGGGGTCATCGACCATCTGCTGGAGAAGGCCGACCGCATCCTGATCGGCGGCGGCATGGCGTACACCTTCCTCAAGGCCCAGGGCCACGAGGTCGGCCGTTCGCTGCTCCAGGAGGACCAGGTACCGGTCGTCGGCGAGTATCTGCGGCGGGCCGAGGAGAAGGGCGTGGAGTTCGTGCTCCCCGTCGACGTCCTGGTCGCCACCGACTTCCCGGATCTGAAGACCAAGGCCCCGGCGCACCCCACCTCGGTCGCCGTGGACGCCATTCCGGCAGGTCAGCAGGGGCTGGACATCGGCCCGGAGACCAGCAAGCTCTACGCATCCAAGCTCGCCGACGCGGCCACCGTCTTCTGGAACGGCCCGATGGGCGTCTTCGAGCACCCCGACTACGCCGAGGGCACCAAGGCCGTCGCCCAGGCGCTCGTCGAATCCCCGGCCTTCACCGTGGTCGGCGGCGGGGACTCCGCCGCGGCGGTGCGGATCCTGGGCTTCGACGAGAAGGCATTCGGCCATATCTCGACCGGTGGCGGCGCCAGCCTCGAATACCTCGAAGGCAAGACGCTTCCCGGCCTTGCCGCACTGGAGGACTGAAAGCTCTATGAGTACGCGTACCCCGCTCATGGCGGGCAACTGGAAGATGAACCTCAACCACCTTGAGGCCATCGCCCACGTCCAGAAGCTCGCCTTCGCCCTGGCGGACAAGGACTACGACGCCGTCGAGGTGGCCGTTCTGCCGCCCTTCACCGATCTGCGGTCCGTACAGACCCTGGTCGACGGCGACAAGCTGAAGATCAAGTACGGCGCCCAGGACATCTCGGCCCAGGACTCCGGCGCGTACACCGGAGAGATCTCCGGCCCAATGCTGGCCAAGCTGAAGTGCGCCTATGTCGCCGTGGGGCACTCCGAGCGCCGGCAGTACCACGCCGAGACGGACGAGATCTGCAACGCCAAGGTGAAGGCGGCCTTCAAGCACGGTCTCACCCCGATCCTCTGCGTCGGCGAGGGCCTGGACATCCGCAAGGCCGGCTCGCAGGTCCCGCACACCCTGGCCCAGCTCGACGGCGGCCTCAAGGACGTCCCGGCCGAGCAGGCCGAGAACGTCGTGATCGCCTATGAGCCGGTATGGGCCATCGGCACCGGCGAGGTCGCCACCCCCGAGGACGCCCAGGAGGTCTGCGGTGCGATCCGCGGCCGGCTGGCCGAGCTGTACTCCCAGGAGCTGGCCGACAAGGTCCGCATCCAGTACGGCGGCTCGGTGAAGGCCGGAAATGTCGCCGCGATCATGGCGCAGCCCGATGTCGACGGTGCCCTGGTGGGCGGCGCGGCACTGGACGCCGACGAGTTCGTCAAGATCGTCCGGTTCCGCGACCAGTAAGCGTCCGGTTCCGCGACCAGTACAGTAAGCGTCCGGTTCCGCGACCAGGAAGTATGCGCCTACGCGGATCCGTCGTACCCTTGCGGGGGCCCGAGGCTTTTTGCCCGGGCCCCCGTCGTCCGTAGAAGTTCCGAGAGAATTGCCAGGAAGTAGGGTCCAGCCGTGGTTATGGGGTTCTCGATCGCCCTGATCGTCTTCAGCCTGCTGCTGATGCTGCTGGTGCTGATGCACAAAGGAAAGGGCGGCGGCCTCTCCGACATGTTCGGCGGCGGTATGCAGTCGTCCGTCGGCGGCTCATCGGTCGCCGAGCGCAACCTCGACCGGATCACGGTCGTGGTCGGTCTGGCGTGGTTCGCATGCATTGTCGTACTTGGTCTGCTGATGAAGCTGGACAGCTGACCCTCATGCTTTTCCGTCCGGGGACGGATGTAACTCCAATCCCTGGACGCGCGTTGGGCCTTACGTAGACTGGGGCACCGCGGCGCAGCCGCTGTGAGACGCTGTACAGCACCATCACGCAGGGAGTTACGACCGTGGCAAGTGGCAACGCGATCCGGGGAAGCCGGGTCGGAGCGGGGCCGATGGGCGAGGCCGAGCGTGGCGAGTCCGCGCCACGCCTGCGCATCTCCTTCTGGTGCTCGAACGGGCATGAGACACAGCCGAGCTTCGCCAGCGACGCACAGGTTCCCGAGACTTGGGACTGCCCGCGCTGCGGATTCCCGGCCGGACAGGACCGGGACAATCCACCGGACCCGCCGCGCACCGAGCCGTACAAAACCCATCTCGCCTATGTACGGGAGCGGCGCAGCGACGCGGACGGCGAAGCGATCCTCGCCGAGGCGCTGGCCAAACTGCGCGGCGAGATCTAGTGACTTGAGGTCCGGCCGGACACCCCAGGGGCGCCCCGCCGGGCCGTTTTCGCCACGGTTCGGGTGGTGTACGGGGTCTCCGCTCAGCCCCCCGCCCCGGGCGCCCACCCGCCGTACCTCACCGG
>NZ_JBSGUP010000876.1:0-2791 GCF_053607985.1 Streptomyces sp. NPDC055078 | reverse complement strand
GCTGCCCGGCCCGGTCAGCCGGCCGCCCCGGACGGCACGGTCACGGACGGACTCCCGGGCGGCGCCGGACAGGCGCAGCCGGGCCCCGGGCCCGCCGACACCCAGCAGACCGAAACGCCCGATGCCCCGCCCGGCCCGGGCGGGCCCATCGACTACGCGCACCCGCGCCGCCGTTCCGTACCGCCCCCGCCGCCTCCCTCGGCACCGCCCGCCGAACCGGGGCAGCCGGCCAGGCCCGTCGCGGGCGATGCCACCGGCTGGTCCATGGAGGAGCGGCTCTACAACCAGATCTGGGGCATGTTCGAGGATCTGGCGCGCAGCGTCGCCGCGTACCGCAGCGCCGTCGAGTTCGCCGAGTCCCGGCTGGACCAGGAGCTGGACCAGGCCCTCTCCGACCCGCGCAGCCGTATCGGCGGGGCCGGTGACGCCGCCCGCACGGCGGCCCGCGCCAAGTGCGAGGAGCTGACCGCACGGGCCCGCCAGGCCCTCGACCGCGATCTGGCCCAGCTCGCCGCCGAGTCCGATGTCGTCGAACCGGCGCTGCCGCCCGCGTTCGCCCGCTGGGACAACCCGGTCTGGCACGCCTACCGGGTGCCCATGGAGACCCCGATGGCGCTGCGTCTCGGCGATCTCCAGCTGCCCGAGACGCCCGAGCTGCGCATCCCGTTCCTGATCAGGCTGCCGCTGGAGCGCGGTCTGTGGGTCGACAGCGGACGTACCGCCTCCGAGGTCGCGACGATGCTGGACGAGACCCAGCTGCGCAAGCTCGCCCTGGACTGCGCGGTCGCGCACGCCGCCCGGCTGCTGGCGGCCTATCCGCCCGGCGACTTCACGGTCCATGTCATCGACCCGGCGGGCACGGCCGTCGCCTCGCTCGCCCCGCTGGTCGACTCCGGGGTCCTCGCCGCGCCGCCCGCGACAGGCGCGCAGGGGGTGAGCGAGATGCTCGCGCAGCTCACCCAGCGGGTCGACCTGGTGACGATGGCGGTGCGCGGAGGTGCCGCCGACGCCCTGCCGCCCGATCTGGACACCTCGGAGCAGCTGCTGATCGTCAATGACTTCCCGCACGGTTTCGACGACCGCGCGGTCACCCAGCTGCGGTATCTCGCCGACGAGGGTCCCGCAGTCGGCGTGCATCTGATGATGGTCGCGGACCGCGAGGACGCCAGCGCGTACGGGCCGGTGCTCGATCCCCTGTGGCGCTCCCTGCTGCGTATCACCCCGGTCCCGGACGATCATCTGGCCGATCCCTGGGTCCGCCACGCCTGGACCTATCAGCCGCCCGCCGTGCCGCCGGGGAGCGCGGTGCTGCGCCAGGTACTGGACCAGGTGACTGAGGCCCGCCGGTCCTGGGGCCGCTGACCCGCCGGGAGCCCGGCTGCGGTCGACCGGCTCCCGGACGAGGTGTCGGGGGTGTCGGGCCCGGGGCGGGACCCGATTTGCGCAAAGTCTCACATAGGCCCTGACCAGGACATTTGAATATCTCTTTACCAAGTCCTTTACCTCTGCTTGGGGAATCCTGTACGCTCCTGAGAGCGGAGGGGAGTACTCCCGGCTGCGGCGTACCCGTCAGTACGGACCATTTCGGTCCCGGGGCGCCGGCCCGCGCGGCTAGGACCGCCCGGGTGGAGGAGACCTCCGGCAGCGACGACGCTGATCAAGTAGCCGTACGACGCCGGAGGCGCAGTGGACGTTTCATTGACCCTGTGGGTGCTGACCATTCTCGGTCTGAGCGCCCTGATCGCAGTCGACTTCTTCATCGGGCGCAAGCCCCATGATGTGTCGATCAAGGAAGCCGGAATCTGGACCGTCGTCTGGATCGCCCTGGCCGTGCTCTTCGGTATCGGTCTGGCGCTCTTCGGCACCAGCCAGGCGTCCGGTGAGTTCTTCGCGGGCTTCATCACCGAGAAGTCGCTCAGCGTCGACAATCTCTTCGTCTTCATCCTGATCATGGCGAAGTTCTCGGTGCCCTCCCACCTCCAGCAGCGGGTGCTGCTGATCGGTGTGCTGATCGCGCTGATCCTGCGGGCCATCTTCATCGCGGCCGGCGCGGCGATCATCGCCAACTTCTCCTGGGTCTTCTACATCTTCGGCGCGTTCCTGATCTACACCGCCTGGAAGCTCATCCAGGAGGCGCGCTCCGACGAGGAGGAGGACGACTGGGAGGAGAACCGTCTTCTCAAGTCCATCGAGAAGAAGTTCGGTGTCGCCGACCAGTACCACGGCACCAAGCTGTTCATCCAGAAGAACGGCAAGCGCATCCTGACGCCGCTGATGGTGGTCATGCTCGCCATCGGTATGACCGATGTGCTGTTCGCCCTGGACTCCATCCCGGCGATCTTCGGCCTGACCCAGGACCCGTACATCGTCTTCACGGCGAACGCCTTCGCCCTGATGGGTCTGCGTCAGCTCTACTTCCTCATCGGCGGACTGCTCAAGAAGCTGGTCCACCTCAGCTACGGCCTCTCGGTGATCCTCGGCTTCATCGGGGTCAAGCTGGTGCTGCACGCACTCCACGAGGGCGGGGTGAATGTCCCCGAGATCTCGATTCCGTTCTCGCTCGCGGTCATCGGCGGTGTGCTGGTCGTCACCACGATCACCAGCCTCATCGCGTCCAAGAAGCAGGCGGAGCGGGAAGCGGCCGAGGCCGCGGAGGGGTCCGGCGGCGAGCCCACCACCCCCAAGGACTCCGACAAGGACAGCGTCGAAGCCTGACCCGGCTCCCCGACCCGACTCCACGGCGAGTCCTGACCCGGGTCCCCGGCGCGGTCCCATGACGGGACCCTGACCC
>NZ_JBSGUP010000875.1:0-2822 GCF_053607985.1 Streptomyces sp. NPDC055078 | reverse complement strand
GGTCCGGGGGCAGCGCCCCCGCGAAGCACCCGCGCCTCACCAGGCACCCGCACACCCGGCACCCGGGCCCGCAGGCGCCGCACCCCCGCACCCGGCACCCCGCACCGCACCGCACCCCCCACGCGCCCCGAGGGCCCACCTCACCCCAGCGGCCGCGACACCCGCCCCGACGCCTCATCGATCTCCGTATGCGCCTTCTGCAGCAGCTGAGACGCGAGATCCATCAGCGCCCGCGCGCCCGAGATCTCCTCGCCGACCCGGAGCTGCTCCGCATCGGAGGGGTGACGCTGTGCGGTGCCGTGCCCACGGATCTCCGTCCCGTCCGCGAGCCGCACCAGCGACGCGCACCGGGTGCGGTCGCCCTCCTCGGTGAACTCCGTCTCGATGTGCCATCCGACGAGCGTCTTCATGAGGGATCACCTCCTGCGTTCCACTTCCCAGAGTGCGCCCGCCGCGCGCGGATCACCACCGGCCGGGCCCCGGGCCGCTTCTGATGCTCACCTTTCGGTGAGTACCCCACTAATTAGTCGGTACTTGTCCCGGCTCCGGCCCGCCCCCAGGATCGAGGGAAACCCCTACCGGCCACACCCGTCCAAGGAGCTTCGCCATGTCCGCCGCCCGGCCCTCCGGCGCCCAGCACCCCGTCTCCGTTCTCGGCCTCGGTCTGATGGGTTCCGCCCTCGGCTCCGCGTTCCTGAAGGCGGGCCACACCGTCACCGTCTGGAACCGGACCCCGGCCAAGACCGGCCCTCTCGTCGCCCAGGGCGCTCAGCCCGCGACGACCCCGGCGGACGCTGTCGCGGCGAGCGATCTCGTAGTCCTGTGCCTGGTGGACAACATCAGCACCCGGGAGATCTTCGACGCCGTCGGCGGCGGGATGGCGGAAAGACCGGGATGGCGGGAAAGACCGGGATGGCGGGGAAGACCCTGGTGAACCTCGCCAACGGCACCCCGGCCCAGGCACGTGAGCTGGCCGCCTGGGCGGCCGGGCACGGCGCCCGGTATCTCGACGGCGGCATCATGGCCTCGCCCCCGATGATCGCGGGCCCGGACGCGTATGTCTTCTACAGCGGTGACGAGGAGGCGTTCCGGACGTATCAGCCGGCGCTCGCCGCCCTCGGGGGCACGAAGTACACCGGCACCGACCCGGGCTCCGCCGCGATCTACGACATCGCGCTGCTGACCGGTATGTACGGCATGACGATGGGGGTCATGCAAGCGTTCGCCCTCGCCCGTTCGGTCGACATCCCGGCCCACGAACTGGCCGGTCCGCTCACCGAGTGGGTCGCCGCCATGCTCGCCCTCACACCGGACAGCGCCGAGGCCGTCGACTCCGGCGAGCATCTGACCGACCTCTCCAGCATCTCCACCAACCAGGCGGCCCTCCCCAACTTCCTGGCCACCTTCCGGGAGCAGGGCGTCTCCACCGAGTTCATCGAGCCGCTGGCGGCGATGCTGGACCGGGCGATGGAGGAGGGCCACCGGGCGGACGGCCTCACCCGGCTCGTCCCGATGCTCATGACCTAGTACCGCCTCCCCCGACCCGTACGCCCCATGCCTACCAAACGCCCCGCGCCCGCGCGGGCGTTCACCGGGAGCGGCCGGGAGATTTACCCAACACCTATTCACATTGGTCTATACCTTGACTGGGTCACGTCAGCGCGCTTGAGTGGGCGGAACACCCCCCACTACGGCCGGCCCGGGACTCCCCCGCCCCCAACGGGTCTTCCGGGCCAGGCTGTTGACGCACGAAGGAGAGATCTCCGTGCTCAAGCAACGTCTGAGGGCCCTGCTCGTCGCCATCGCGGCGGCCGGCGGCCTCGCGGCGACGGGCCTCATCCCGACCGCCGCCTCTGCCTCCGCCACGGCGGACGAGTGCTCCGCCGCCCCCAACTGGACCTTCGGGGCCAACTACCGGACCGGCGACATCGTCAAGTACACGGACGGCAATTACTACATCGCGGAACACGACAACCCGGGCTGGAACCCCACGGTCAGCACCTGGTACTGGGACCCGTACACCTGTAGCGGCGGTCCCGGCCCCAACCCGACACCCACCCCGACGCCCACCCAGAACCCCAACCCCGGGGACTTCGTGGTGAGCGAGGCGCAGTTCAACCAGATGTTCCCGAACCGGAATCCGTTCTATACGTACGCCGGTCTGAAGGCGGCGCTGGGCGCGTACCCGGCGTTCGCGAACACGGGCAGCGACACGGTGAAGAAGCAGGAGGCCGCGGCCTTCCTCGCCAACATCAGCCATGAGACGGGCGGCCTGGTCCACATCGTGGAGCAGAACACCGCCAACTACCCGCACTACTGCGACCGCAACCAGCCGTACGGCTGCCCGGCCGGCCAGGCGGCGTACTACGGCCGCGGCCCCATCCAGCTCAGCTGGAACTTCAACTACAAGGCCGCCGGCGACGCGCTGGGCATCGATCTGCTGAACGACCCCTACAAGGTCGAGCGGGACCCGTCGATCGCCATGCAGACCGCCCTCTGGTACTGGAACACCCAGAAGGGCCCGGGCACGATGACGGGCCACTCGGCGATGGTGAACCAGGCGGGGTTCGGCCAGACGATCTGGTCGATCAACGGCAGCCTGGAGTGCAACGGCGGGAACCCCGCGCAGGTGCAGAGCAGGGTGAACAAGTACACGCAGTTCACACAGCTCCTGGGCGTGCCGACGGGCGGGAACCTGTCCTGCTGAGCCGCTGAGGGGCTCAGCACCCATACGGACGGGGGGGCCGGGGGGCGTACCCCCCCCCCCCGGGGCGGGACCCCCCCACCCCCCACAAAACCCCCCCCCCCCCCCCCACCCCCCC
>NZ_JBSGUP010000874.1:0-2825 GCF_053607985.1 Streptomyces sp. NPDC055078 | reverse complement strand
GCATACGGCTCATGGACTCGTCACCGCCCGCCAGCGCCAGGTCGACCCCGCCCCAGCGCATCTGCATGGCGGCCGACCAGATGGCCTGCAAGCCGCCCGCATGATCAAGCCCATGGGCCTCAGGGTCACCCGCCTGGCCAGCGGCCTCCCGGTGGGTGGCGACCTGGAATACGCGGACGAGGTCACACTCGCCGGAGGCCCTGCTCGCCTCGATGGCCGAGGCCGGTTACGAGGGCAGCGAACTCGGCCCGCCCGGATTCCTCGGCACCCCCGAGGAGACCGCCGCCGCGTTCGCCCGCCACGGCCTGGCCGCGGTCGGCGCCTACATCCCGGTCCACTACGCGCTCGGCGACGACGTCGTGGAGTACGACCTGCGGCGGATGGAACAGACCTGCCGCGAACTCGCCGCCTGCGCCGACCGCTCCGGCGAGACGCCCCTCGCGATCCTCGCCGACGAAGGCAGCCAGGCGCTGCTGGAGAACCCGGCCCGCGCCTGGGACGACCGATCGCTGGCGCTGGACGAGGCAGGCTGGCAGCGGCTGGCGCACCTCTCCGCGCGCGCCGTCGAGCTGGCCCGCTCCTACGGGCTGCGCACCTCCTTCCACCCGCACATCTCCACGTACATCGAGTCACCGTGGGAGGTCGACCGGCTCCTTGAGCTGACCGAGGTCGGGCTGACGCTGGACATCGCGCACATCCAGCTCGCCGGCGGGGACCCGGTGGAGTGCCTGAAGAAGTGGCGCGAGCGCGTCAACCATGTGCATGTGAAGGACGTCGAGACGGACGTCATCCGCCGTGCCAAGGCGGAGGGCCGCAAGGACTTCGACACCTGGTGGGCGGAGGTCTGTGTGCCCTTCGGCAAGGGGGACGTCGACATCGACGCCTTCCTCGCCGATCTGCTGCGCGGCGGCTACCGCGACTGGCTGGTGGTCGAACAGGACCGCGCGCCGACGCCCGCGGAGCTGTACCCCCGGGTCGCCGCCGAGCAGGCCGCGAACCACGCCTGGCTGGCGGCCCGGGTCGCCGCACACCGGTGAGACACCCGCGGGGCCGTGTCGCCGGGCCGCCTCCTCCCGCACGGCGTGACGACGGGACCACGGCACCCGGGGCACCCCGCGCACGACGGGACCGCATCACCCGGGACACCCCCCGCGCGCCGGGACCGCAGACCCGGGGCGCACCCCCCGTACGACGGGACCACAGCGCCCGGGCCCCCGCACGACCGGACCGCATCACCCGGGGTGCCCGGCGCTCCCGGACACCCGCCGTCTTCCGGATCATCCTCACAGCCGTGACGTCACCGCTGCCCCCGGTTCGCAAAGGTGCGGGCCGCACGAAGTCGGAGCACTCATGAAGAAACCGCGTTGGAACAGGGCCGCGGGAATCGCCCTCACCGCTCTCCTGGCAAGCGCCTGCAGTGTTCCGGGGGCCGGCGGCCCGGCCGCCTCCTCCGGAATCCAGGGGCCTCGTATCACCGAGCCCGTCACGCCCGAGGAAGTGGCGGAGATGGGTGACACCACCCTTCGCGTCCTCGCCGACGCCGGTGAGGAGGAAACCCTCAAGAAGCTCGTCCCGCTCTACGAGAAGAAGTACCCGAACGTCAAGGTCGACGTCGCCACCAAGGGCTTCGACGACCTGATGAAGACCGTCGTCAACTCGATGTCCGGCTCGGACGCCCCGGACCTGGCACAGGGCAACCAGGGATACGGCACCGACGGCCCGCTGGTCGAGGCCGGCCTGCTGCGCCCGCTGGACGACGTCATGCGCGCATACGGCTGGGAGAACACCTTCACCGACGGCGCGCTCAAGCAGTACCGCTGGTCGCAGGACGGTTCGATCTTCGGCTCCGGCAGCCTCTACGGCATCAGCCCGGCCACCGAGTTCGTCGGCGTCTTCTACAACACCAGGACGCTCGACAAGCTGGGCATCAAGCCGCCGAAGACCTACGCGGAGTTCACCGAGGCGCTCGACAAGGCCAAGGACGCGGGCACCCAGCCCCTGATGCTCGGCAACGCCGAGAAGTACCCCGCCAGCCAGGTCATCGGACTGGTCCAGGCCCAGAACGTGCCCAGCCGCGACGTCCGCTCCTGGATCAGCGGCGTGCCCGGCGCGACCATCGCCGACCGGGGCACCGCGGACGCCGCCAGGACGGTCCGGGACTGGGCGAAGGACGGCTACTTCGGCAAGGGCTACGACGGCATCAGCTCCGACGACGCGGTCACCAAATTCAGCCAGGGCCAGGGCGCCTTCCTCATCGCCGGTTCCTGGAACGCCCCCGCTCTCCAGAAGTCCATGAAGGGCGGGGTCGGCTTCACCCTGCCCGCCCGCGCCGACGGCACCCGCGCTTCGGTGGGCTCGGGGGGCCTGGGCTGGCACATCTCGGCGAAGACCAAGAAGACCAAGGCCGCGGTCGCCTTCCTCGACATGCTGATGAGCAAGGAGTTCGCCCAGGTCATCGCCGACGTGGGCCGTACCCCCGTCACCGGCGGCACGGACGTCAGGGCGGCCAGCCCGGTCGTCGAGCAGGTCAACGACATCGGTCTGAAACTGCTCGCCGACGACGGCCAGAACTTCTATCTGGACTGGGCCTCCACCACCATGTACGACACCGTCGGGGCCACCACTCAGGATCTGCTGTCCGGCCGCGTCACACCGGAGGGCTTCACCCAGGGCCTGCAGAAGGACTGGCTGGCCTTCGCCAAGAAGCAGCGGACCGGCGCCGGGGACGCCTCATGAGCGCCCTCACTCCGGCCGGCCCGGCGGCCCGGCCCCGGAAGACGGCCGTCGGGCCCCCCGCGGCCGCCGGTCCGAAGGATCCCCGGAGC
>NZ_JBSGUP010000873.1:0-2848 GCF_053607985.1 Streptomyces sp. NPDC055078 | reverse complement strand
CGCTGACGCCCCCGAGACCCGGCAAGACCCCGAAACGCGCCTTAAATCGTGCAGCCCCGACGTGACCCCGGAGCGGACCCCGGCCCCAACCCCGAGGCGCCTGGGGCAAGCCCAGGACCCCGACACCAGAACACCGGCCCAGCCCCGAGCGGCCCCGGCTCCAGCCCAAGACCCCCACACCCGACCCCGACCCCCGGCCCAACCCGCCCGGGACCAGCCCAAGGACCCGCTCCGGCAGGCCCCCGCCACCCGGGCCACGCGGCCATGGGAGTTGTCCGGGTGGTGCGGGTCGTATCCGGATAGCGCGTCCGGTTAGGCTCATGACATGCATGCCTGGCCCGCTTCTGAGGTCCCCGCCCTGCCCGGCAAGGGCCGCGACCTCCGGATTCATGACACCGCGACCGGTGGTCGGCTCACCCTGACCCCCGGTCCCGTCGCCCGTATCTATGTCTGCGGCATCACGCCGTACGACGCGACCCACCTGGGTCACGCGGCGACCTACAACGCGTTCGACCTCGTTCAACGCGTGTGGCTCGACACCAAGCGGCAGGTGCACTACGTCCAGAATGTCACCGATGTCGATGATCCACTCCTGGAGCGCGCCATCCGGGACGGGCATGACTGGACCCAGCTCGCGGAGCGCGAAACCGCGCTGTTCCGGGAGGACATGACCGCGCTGCGGATGCTTCCGCCGCGGCACTACATCGGCGCGGTCGAGGCGATACCGGGAATCGTCCCGCTGGTCGAACGGCTGCGTGACGCCGGGGTGGCGTACGAACTCGACGGCGACGTCTACTTCTCGGTGGAGAGCGACCCGCACTTCGGGGAGGTGTCCCACCTCGACGCCGAAGCCATGCGGCTGCTCTCCGCCGAGCGCGGCGGCGACCCGGAGCGGCCCGGCAAGAAGAACGCCCTGGACCCGATGCTGTGGATGGCGGCCCGGGAGGGCGAGCCGAACTGGGACGGCGGGAGCCTGGGCCGGGGTCGGCCCGGCTGGCACATCGAGTGCGTGGCGATCGCGCTGGACCACCTCGGCATGGGATTCGATGTGCAGGGCGGCGGCTCCGACCTCGTCTTCCCGCACCATGAGATGGGCGCCTCCCACGCCCAGGCCCTCACCGGCGAACACCCCTTCGCCAAGGCGTATGTGCACGCCGGAATGGTCGCGCTCGACGGCGCGAAGATGTCGAAGTCGAAGGGCAACCTGGTCTTCGTCTCGACGCTGCGCCGCGAAGGCGTCGACCCCGCCGCGATCCGCCTCGCGCTGCTGTCGCACCACTACCGGGCCGACTGGGAGTGGACCGACGGCGTCCTCCAGGGCGCGGTGGAGCGCCTCGGGCGCTGGCGGGCGGCGGTCTCCCGCCCCGACGGGCCGCCCGCCGACGCCCTTGTCGAGGAGATCCGGGAGGCCCTCGCCGACGACCTCGACGCCCCGGCCGCGCTGGCCGCCGTCGACCGCTGGGCCGACCGCCAGCGGTCCGGGGGCGGTACGGACGAGGGTGCGCCTGGCCTGGTGTCCCGGGCGGTCGACGCCCTGCTGGGCGTAGCCCTGTAGGCACCGCGGAACCCGGGGGTGCCGTGCGGCCGACCGCATGGCACCCCCTTCGCCGTACAGCCACACATACGGCCCCCCTCGCCGTACGCATCCCGCCCCGAAGGCGAAGTCTCGCCACAATCCCGGCAAGTCCTGCGACCGGTCCGGTGATGTGCTGAGGTGGGCACGTCCCGTGCACGCTCACCCGTGCTGGTCAGTACTTGTCGGTGTTTGTCAGTGTTTGTCGGTGCTTTGAGGAAGGATGCTCCATGCAACGTTCCTTCGCACGAAGAAGAGTTCTCGGCACGGTCGCGGCCCTCGGCGGCGCGGCCCTCCTCACCCCGCTGGGCTCTCCGGCCCAGGCCGCGGAGGCGGCCGGCGGCCGTTGGCCCCGGCAGTTCCCGCTGCCGGACGGCTTCCGCCCCGAGGGCATCGCCATCGGATCGAGTCCGTACGCCTACTTCGGATCGATCGCGAACGGCTCGGTGTACCGGGCGAGCCTGGCCACCGGCCGGGGGCGCGTCGTGAGCCAGGGGCTGGGCCCCGATCACCCCGTGATCGGGCTGAAGATCGACCGGCGCGAGAGGCTGCTGTTCCTGTCCGGCGGTCAGAGCCGGGAGATCCGGATCGCCGACGCCCGCTCTGGTGAGCTGCTGCGGACGTACACCGTCGGTACGGCCGCCACCATGGTCAACGATGTGATTCTCACTCCGGGCGCGGCCTGGTTCACCGACTCGTTCGTACCCCAGCTCTACCGGCTGCCGCTGGACCGGCACGGCAGGCCGGGCGGCGATGTCACGACCGTACCGCTGAGCGGTGAGTGGGAGCAGGGGCCCTCCTTCACCGCCAACGGCATCGAACGCACCCCGGACGGCAGCGCGCTGCTGGTGGTGAACACCGTCATCGGCGGTGGGTCGGTGATGCGCGTCGACCCGCGTACCGGTGTCGCGCGCCGGGTCGACACCGGCGGCACCCGGGTGCCGAACGGAGACGGCCTGCTGCTGATCGGCCGCACCCTGTATGTCGTCCAGCAGGCGCAGAACGCCGTCGACGTCCTGCGGCTGAACGAGTCCGGGACCAGGGGGACGGCCATCGCCCGTATCACCGATCCGGCGCGCTTCAGGATTCCCACGACCGCCGCGGCCTACGGACGGCGCATCTATCTGCCCAACGCCCGCTTCGATGTACAGCCGGCACCCGACACGACCTACGACGCGGTCGCGGTGGACCAGGTCAGGGGCTGACGGCGGCGCCAGGCCCGGGAGCGCCCTCCCGTGCCTGACAGCGGAAGCGGGGCGGCGCCCTCCCGGACAC
>NZ_JBSGUP010000872.1:0-2849 GCF_053607985.1 Streptomyces sp. NPDC055078 | reverse complement strand
GCGGGGGCGCGTCAGCGGTACCGGGATGCGGTACGCCGCGTGGGGCGGCGGTACCGGGGACCCTCCGGGGCCGATACACCGTCACGGCGGTACCGGGCGGGGTCGGGACCGCACGACGGCGGCCCGGGGAGGGGTCAGTGCGCCGCGACAGCGGCCCGGGGAGGGGTCAGTGCGCCGCGACAGCGGCCCGGACCGCCGGGATCACCTCGTCGGCGAACCGGCGGGCGGCGTCGAGTTCGGACCGTCCGGGGCCGGTCACCTGGGTGTTGAACCCGCCCGCGCCGTGTTCCAGGACGGCGCCGGTGAGTTCCTCGGTCCACTGGCGGGCGGACCCGCCCTGCCACCGTCCCTCGGCGTCCCTGGTGGCGGCCAGATCGCGGTCGGTGAGCGCGCCGCCGAAGTTGAAGTAGCTGATCACCTCGGCGGGGTCCCGGCCCGCCTCCTGTGCCGCGCGGTCGATCAGCGGCCTGGAGGTGCGGTAGCGCTCCGAGAGCCAGTCGGCGCCGAAGCTCGGAATCCAGCCGTCCGTGAGCCGTCCGGTGATCGCCAGGGCCCGGGGGCCGTTCGCCCCGGTCCAGATCCTCGGCGTGGGCACGGGCGCCGGCATGGCCTTGGCGACCTGGTAGAAGCGGCCGTCGAAGGTGACGGGCGTCTCACCGCCACCGGTGAGCCTCCCGATGAGCGTGATGGCTTCCTCGAACGCGCTCACCGCGTCCCCGGGGCTCATCCGCGCCACACCGAACTGGGTGATGCGGTCCCAGATCCCGCCCGAGCCGAGGCCGAGGACCAGCCGTCCGCCGGAGAGCGAGGAGAGCGCCGCGACGGTCCGGGCGAGGACGGGCGCGGGGCGCAGGGGCAGATTGGTGACGCCCACATAGCCGGAGATCCGCCGGGTGTGCCCCAGGGCGTAGCCGAGGGCCGCGTACGCCTCGTGCCGGTCGCCCGCGTAGGGGTGGTCCATGACGGAGAAGAGGTCGTACCCCGACTCGTCCGCCATCCGCAGCCGCTCGATCAGGGCGTCCGAATACGGAAGGGGGGTGTTGAGGTCCAGACCGAAGTAAGGGGGCTGTCGCAGCGCCATGGTGGGTCTCCGCTCCTTGTCGTCCGAGTCGTCCGAGTCGTCCGAGGGGATACGAGCGCGTCGGCCGGGCAGGCAGCGGGGCCCCCGAGCGTGCCCGGATGACCCGCTGCCTGCCCGGCCCCTTCCTCCCAGGGGGTGAGAGGAGGAAGGGGGCCGGGCCCGGCGTGGTACCGCGGCGGGTCAGCCGTTGTTGCCGCTGGCGGCGGCGTGGCTCGCGCTCACCGCTCCATAGAACGGCATGGCGAGGTTGCTGAAGATGTCGGCGGTGCCGGGGCCGCCCGGGTTCTTCCAGTCCCGCAGCAGCTCGGAGATGACACCGACCGTGCTGTTGAGGGTGGCACCGGCGTTCTGGAGGCGCAGCAGGGAGGTCTCACGGGCCAGGACGTTGGTGGTGCCGGAGGCGTCGAAGACGGAGTGCACCTTGTAGCCGCGCCCCAGGGCGGAGAGCGAGGCAAACATCAGGCAGACGTCGGTGATGACACCCGCGATCACCAGGTTGGGCCGGTTCATGGCCCGTACGGCCTCGTCGAACTTCGGGTCGTCGAAGGCGTCGACCTCGCCGCTGCGGTGGATGATCGGAGCGCCCGCGGGCAGCTCGGCCGTCAGCTCCGGAAGCAGCGGTCCGTTGGGGCCCTGCGGGGCGGAGGTGGTCGCCACGATCGGGAGGCCGAAGACCTTGGCCGTACGGGCCAGGGCCTGGGCGTTGCGGCGGACCTCGTTCTGGTCGTGGTCCTGGACGCCCATGAGCAGGCCGGTCTGGTGGTCGACCAGCAGGATGCCCGTGTTCTCGGGGGTCAGCCGGTCGGTGAGGTAGCTGTTCTCGCTCATGTCGTGTGTTCCTTGGGTGTCGGGCCGCTGGCGCGACCTCGGTCGGGAGGGCCGATCCGCAAGCTCTTTGTTGCTTGCGCATTCATCTTAACCATGACCGTGAGGGTCCTATTTCCCGGTGCGCGAAGTTTTTTCCGGGGGGTGCGGGAGGGGTGCGGGAGGGGCGTACGGCGGCCGGCCCCGCGAGGGCTGTCATGGGGACGCGCGGGCAGCCGGCGGCGGAACGGGACCGGGACCGGGACCGGCGGGGACGGGCCAGGGGCAGCCGGGGGCGTACGGAACAGGGCGTACGGGCGGGAACCGGCGGACCGCGCCGGAGGTCAGTCCGCGGGAGTGTCGCAGCCCTCGGGGTGCTCGCCCGTCTTCACCTGTCCGAGCATCTCGTGCAGCGCGGTGAGCTGGCCGGGGAGCAGCAGATCGGCGAAGGTCCGCTCCACCACCTCGGCGTTGGTGCGCACGGCCCCGCGCAGCAGCTTCTTGCCCTCGTCGGTGAGCCGGATCATCGCACCGCGCATGTCCTCCTCCAGCGGCGTCCGGGTGACCAGGCCACGGTCCACGAGCCGGTCGCAGAGCCTGCTGACCGCGCTCTGGGTCAGCACCATCCGCTCCTTCAGCTCCTTGAGCCGCGTCCCGGCGAGCGGGATGTTCACCAGGGCGTCGAACTCACTCACCGAGAGCCGGTGCCGGTCGGCCAGCTCCCGCTCGATCTCGCCCAGAACGCTCTGGTGCACCTCCATCAGCGACCGCCACACCCCGACCTTGAAGGGCCGGGACGGGGTGCTGGAGCTGTTGCGCGGCATGTCCGCCTCCTTCTTGCGTGCGTATGCATCATTCTCGCAGACGACGGGTGTGGGGTGGGGGCGATCACCGCAGGGCCGCGCAGGCGGCTCCGCCGTGGTCGGTGGCAGGTCGCTGGCATGCGCGCTCACCGCGTATGCGC
>NZ_JBSGUP010000871.1:0-2851 GCF_053607985.1 Streptomyces sp. NPDC055078 | reverse complement strand
AAACTCCCCCAGAGCTTCGCCTGGGGGTACCCCCAGACAGGCTGAATTTGCTCACCCAGGTACACACACTCGGCCCCAACGGGCCAGCAAATTCAGCCCCGCCTGGGTGCCTCCAGGCGAAGCTCTGGGGGAGATCGAGGCACCGGGCCCGGGGCAGCGCCCCGGCAAGGGCCCGCGCCTCGCGAACAACCGCACCCCGCGGGCCCCGCGCCCCGAACGTCGGGCAGGCTGAGAGGCGGCCCGGCTCGCCCCGTAAGACCAGGGGCCCGCCGGGATGCCCGGTATCGAGGAGGCGCGGCCCGGAGGGTCACCCGCGTTCCGGGGCGCTGCCCGAGGTGGTCGGGGTCGGCGCATCGGACTCCGGTGCTTCCTCGAAGCTGACCCGCCCCATGTGCCGGCTCATCGACTTCATCAGGAACCACACCCCGACCGCCAGCGCCGCGAAGACGAGGAAGCCCAGGACACCGGGGGTGACCTTGTTCTCGTCCAGCTCCTTGGCCAGGGTGGCCGCGTGCGTCATTGCGAGATTTGCGCTTGCGCTCATATCAGGCATTGTCGCGGATGCCCGCGAAGAGGTCGTCCTCGGGGAGGGAAGTATCGACCAGAGACTTCGCCAGCTCGTACTCCTCCGTCGGCCAGATCTCCTTCTGCAGCTCCATGGGGACGTTGAACCAGCCGCCGTCCGGGTCGATCTGCGTGGCGTGCGCGATCAGCGCCTTGTCGCGGATCTCGAAGAAGTCCGCGCACGGAACGTAGGTGGTCAGCGTGCGCTCCACCCGCTCGAACTCCTTCCAGCGCTCCAGCCACTCCCCGTACGGGGAGTCCATCCCGCGCGCCACCAGCGCCTCGTGCAAGGCGACCGTACGCGGACGGTTGAAGCCTTGGTTGTAGTAGAGCTTCCGCGGCTGCCAGACGGGGCCGTACTCCGACTCGGGGAAGCGCTCGGCGTCGGCCGCACCATCGAAGGCCACCATCGTGATCTTGTGGGTCATGATGTGGTCGGGGTGCGGATAGCCGCCGTTCTCGTCGTACGTGGTGATCACCTGGGGGCGGAACGAGCGGATCGACCGCACCAGCCGGCCGGACGCCTTCTCCAGGTCCTCCAGGGCGAAGCAGCCCTCGGGCAGCGGCGGCAGCGGGTCGCCCTCGGGGAGACCGGAGTCGACGAAGCCCAGCCACTCCTGCCCGACGCCGAGGATCTCCCGGGCCTCGTCCATCTCCTTCTTGCGGACCTCGTGGATGTTCTCCTCGATATAGGCGTCACCCTGGAGCTTGGGGTTGAGGATGGAGCCGCGCTCGCCTCCCGTGCAGGTCACCACCAGCACGTCCACCCCCTCGGACACATACTTGGCCATCGTGGCCGCGCCCTTGCTCGACTCGTCGTCGGGGTGGGCGTGAACGGCCATCAGTCGCAGCTGCTCAGTCAAGACTCGATCCTCAGTGATTCGTCAGTGATGTGGTGCTCACGGTCGGTGCCGTCCCGCGTGAAGGTCGTTGCGGGGCGGCGGTCGGGCGGCGGGAGGAGCCTTCTATAGTGACCGAATCGGGGGACGGAAAATTCCGCGCCCCCCGCCCGAGAGGAATGACCATGACCGCCGTGCGCGAGCAGCTTCCCGAGAGCCGTTACGGCCGCTCGGCGGATCAGCGCGCGGACCGCCGGCTCAAGATCCTGGGCTCGGTCCTGGGTGTGGGTCTTGTCGGCATGGTGGGCTGGTTCGGCTACGACTACATCGCCGGGCAGGACATCAGCGGCGAGATGATCAAGTTCTCGGTGATCTCGGACTCCGAGGTGCAGGTGCATCTGGAGATCCGCAAGGACGCGGACGCCACCGGCAGCTGCACCGTGCGTTCCCGCTCGGAGGACGGCGCCGAGGTCGGATGGCGCGATGTCGCCGTCGATCGGAGCGGTGCATCGCGGATCGACCAGGTGATCACGATCCGGACGAGGGCGCGGGCCACCAGCGCGGAGCTGGTGCAGTGCGCCGCCCGATAGCGCCGCCCGGCAGCGGGACGGCGACGGTGATGTCGTGGAATCCGGCCGGGGTGCAGGGCACCGGCGGACGGCCGCCGGCGGCCCGCCGGTCCAGGTGATCACCGGGGGAACCGCGCGGGACATCACGGGGGAACATCGCCGCCGGTGATCGGCTGCTCCCCGGCCCGACCTGCGCTGACGCAGCCCTGATGGCATTTGTTCTCCCCCTTCCGCCGCGAAATTGTTAGGCTCGTGGTTTCGCCCACCCATGAAGGCACATCCTTCTGAGTAGGGCGTTGCTTTGTATTCCCAGTACCTACGAGGAGCACCTGTGACCCAGACCAGCGAAAACGTCACCTGGCTCACCCAGGAGGCGTACAACCAGCTCAAGGCCGAGCTGGAGTACCTGTCTGGTCCCGCGCGCACCGAGATCGCCAAGAAGATCGAGGCTGCGCGTGAGGAGGGGGACCTGCGGGAGAACGGCGGGTACCACGCGGCCAAGGAGGAGCAGGGCAAGCAGGAGCTCCGTGTGCGCCAGCTGACCCAGCTTCTGGACACGGCGAAGGTCGGCGAGGCCCCCGCGGACGACGGCATCGTGGAGCCCGGCATGGTGGTGACGATCGCCTTCGACGGCGACGCCGACGACACGCTGACCTTCCTGATGGCGTCCCGTGAGTACGCGAGCGCCGAGATCGAGACATACTCCCCGCAGTCACCGCTGGGCACCGGCGTGAACGGCAAGAAGGTCGGTGACGACGCCGAGTACGAGCTGCCGAACGGCAGGACGGCGTCGGTGAAGATCCTCGCGGCCAAGCCGTACTCCGGCTGACGGCGCCCGCGCAGCGGAAGAACACGCGCATCGGCGGCAAGGGGCCGGAC
>NZ_JBSGUP010000870.1:0-2859 GCF_053607985.1 Streptomyces sp. NPDC055078 | reverse complement strand
GGGGGGGGCCCCCCCCTTGGCTCACCCGCCCCTCCTCACGCCGCGGGGGGCCCCGCGCCCCCCGCCGGCCGCCCCCGCCCCCCGCGCCCCGGGCGGGGTGATCCGCGGCGACGATCATCAGACGACCGCTCGCCCCCAGGAGCCCGGGGCGTCTGCGACGGCGGGTGGCGGCCTCGGCGACCGCCTCGGGGTGACGGCTGCGGATCGCGGCCAGCTCACCGATGTCGACGCGGGTCACCGGGACCCACCGGGCCCCGGTGCCGCTCCGGGACCCCCCGGGAGGGTCGCGGAGCGGGGGCGTACGTCGTCGGGCCGTACAGCGTCCTGCCGTACGGAGTCGGGCCCGGGTGGCGGCGGTGCCGTGGCCGGTGGGGCTGACGAGGTCGGCGGGACCGGCGGGGTCGGCGGGACCGGGCCGCCGGAGAGGACCTGGTCGATCTCGGCGGCGTACGGCATCGCGGCGGAACAGGCGAGCCGGGCCGCGACGATGGCTCCGGCGGCATTGGCGTACCGCATGATCCGTTCCGGGTCCCAGCCGGCGAGCAGCCCGTGGCAGAGCGCCCCGCCGAACGCGTCACCCGCGCCCAGCCCGTTGACCACCTCGACGGGGACGGGCGGAACCTCGGCGCGGGTGCCGTCGCGGTGGAGGGCGAGCACGCCCTTGGGGCCCTGCTTGACGACGGCGAGTTCGGCCCCGGCGGCCAGGAGCGCGCGGGCCGCCCGGTCGGGGTCACGCTCTCCCGTGGCGATCTCGCACTCGTCGGCGTTGCCGACGGCGACGGTGGCCAGGGCGAGCGCCTCGCGGTAGTACGGGCGGGCCGTGCCGGGGTCGCGCCGGGTCGCGCCGTCCCAGAGCACGGGCCGCCAGTCGAGGTCGAAGACCGTGATGCCGGAGCGGTCCCGGTGGGCGAGCGCGGCCAGGGTCGCGTCCCGGCTGGGCTGGGCGCTCAGCCCGGTTCCGGTCATCCAGAAGACCCGGGCCGCGCGGATCGCCCGCAGATCCAGCTCATGCCCATGGATCTCCAGGTCGGGGGCCTTGGGCTGCCGGTAGAAGTACAGCGGGAAGTCGTCCGGGGGGAAGATCTCGCAGAAGGTGACCGGGGTGGGGTACTCCGCGACGGATGTCACCCAGCGGTCGTCGACGCCGAACTCGCCCAGCGCCTGGTGGAGATAGTCGCCGAAGGCGTCCCGGCCGGTACGGGTGATCACCGCCGTACGCCGTCCCAGTCTGGCCGCGCCGACGGCGACATTGGCGGGCGAGCCACCGAGGAACTTCCCGAAGGTGTCCACCTGCGCCAGCGGAACCCCGGTCCGCAGCGGATAGAGATCCACCCCGATCCGGCCCATGGTGATCACGTCGTACGGCGGAGGGTCGTACGGCTGAGACATGCGCGTCCCTTCGCTTCGGCACCCGGCTCTCCTCAGGTCTAGTGCTCCTTCCGGAACCCTGTCAACATTTTGTCCTGACATACGGACGAACGCTTGACACCGTTCGGCGGCGGCCGGAAGGGTCGGTTCCATGACGTCATCCGTCCCGTCCCTGAACCGCATCCGGATCGGCTCGGCGCCCGATTCCTGGGGCGTGTGGTTTCCCGACGATCCCCAGCAGGTCCCCTGGCGGCGTTTCCTCGACGAGGTCGCCGAGGCCGGATACGAGTGGATCGAACTGGGCCCGTACGGCTATCTCCCCAGCGACCCCGCCGTACTGGCCGAGGAAACCGCCCGGCGCGGGCTGAAGGTGTCGGCGGGCACGGTCTTCACCGGGCTGCACCACGGGCCGGCGGTCTGGGAACAGACCTGGGCCCATGTCTCGGACATCGCCGCGCTCACCCGGGCCATGGGCGCGGAACATCTGGTGGTCATCCCCTCCTTCTGGCGGGACGACAAGACCGGCCGGGTGCTGGAGGACCGGTCGCTGACCGCCGGGCAGTGGCGCGATCTGATCGCCCAGACCGAACGTCTCGGCCGCGAGGTGCGGGAGCGCTACGGACTGACGATCGTCGTCCACCCGCACGCGGACACCCATATCGACAGCGAGGAGAACGTCAGCCGCTTCCTCGACGGCACCGACCCCGGCCTGGTCTCGCTCTGTCTGGACACCGGGCACTACGCCTACTGCGGCGGCGACAGCGTCAAACTGATCGAGACCTACGGCGAACGGATCGGCTATCTCCATCTCAAGCAGGTGGACCCGGAGATCCTCGCCTCGGTCGTCGCCGACGAGGTGCCCTTCGGCCCCGCCGTGGCGCGGGGCGTGATGTGCGAACCCCCGTCGGGGGTGCCCGCACTGGAACCCGTCCTGGCGGCGGCGCAGGCCCTCGGCGTCGAACTGTTCGCCGTCGTCGAGCAGGACATGTATCCCTGCCCGCCGGACAAGCCGCTCCCGATCGCCCGGCGAACGCGCCGGTTTCTGCGCTCCTGCGGGGCCTGATCCCTACTCATCACATCTGTCACAGTTGTCGCTTGGTCATCGCGTATTTCTCCGTTACGCGGCTTTTCCGTTACAGGCGGTCGACAGCCCGGGATCTCTCTGGCCAGTGCTCCCGCGCCGGGCCAGGCTCACTGACCACCAGCGTCGGTACGACAGCTCCCCCGACGGCCTTCCCGGCCGCCGCTGTCGCGCGCAGGGAGGTGCCAGACAGATGACGGACAGCAGCCTCTGGTCGTACAAGGAGATCGCCGCCCATATCCAGGTGCAGCCGGACACGGTCCGCTCCTACCGCAAGCACGGTCTGCTCCCTCCCCCCGACCGGGTGGAAGCGGGAAGGCCCTACTGGTACGCGAAGACCATCCGGATCTGGGTCGCCAACCGGCCGGGGTACAGGGGCCGCAGGGACTGAGCCGCTCCCGCCCCCACCC
>NZ_JBSGUP010000869.1:0-2865 GCF_053607985.1 Streptomyces sp. NPDC055078 | reverse complement strand
CTCCGTGGACGAGGAGCCCGCCGCCGCCGCTCCGGTCCCGGCCCCGGTCCCGGCCCCCGCTCCGGTCGCGCCCCCGGCGCCGGTCGCCCCGGGGCCTCCTGCCGCCCCCATGGACCCCCGAGTGGCGCCCCCCGCTCCGCCCGCGCCGCCGGCTCCCCCGGCCGCTCCCGCCCCGGGCGCCGGGAAGATCAATCTGGACAAGGGCCGGGTCAGCCTCCAGAAGAACCAGACGGTGTCGCTGGTCAAGGGCGGCCGTCCGCTGCTCTCCTCGGTCAAGATGGGTCTCGGATGGGAGCCCGCCTACCGGGGCAAGGACATCGACCTCGATGCCTCGGTCATCGCCTACGGCCCCAACCGCAACCACCTGGACAGTTGCTACTTCGGCAAGCTCGCGATCCTGAACGGCGCGATCAAGCACTCCGGCGACAATCTGACGGGCGAGGGCGCGGGCGACGACGAGGTGATCACCGTCGACCTGGGCCGTCTCCCGGCCGACGCCACCGGCCTGGTGTTCACGGTGAACTCGTTCTCGGGGCAGAAGTTCACCGAGGTCGCCAAGGCGTACTGCCGACTGCTGGACGCGGCGACGGGTGAGGAGCTGGTCCGCTTCGATCTGACCTCCGCCGAGGCGCAGACCGGGGTGATGATGGCGAAGTTGATCAAGCAGTTCTCGGGCGAGTGGGAGATGACGGCCATGGGTGACTTCGTGAAGTCACGCACGGTGCGCGGCATGGTGAAGCCCGCCGCGCAGGCGCTCTGATCAAGCCCACCGCGCAGGCGCCTGACAAGCCGCCGGGGCCCCGTCGTCAGCAGGTGGACGGCAGGGCCCCGGCGGAGGAGCTGCTCACAGCTTGGCCAGCTTGGAGTAGGGGCTCGGGATCCTTCCCTTGCGCCCCGAGAAATCGACGAGTACGGCGGCGTTGTCACCCTCGACCGCGATGACTCGTCCCAGGCCGAACTGATCGTGCGAGACGCGGTCGCCCACCGTGTACTGCTCGATCGGCGGGGCCGGGGGGAGGTTGCGGTTGAAGGGACTGGACGGCAGGTGGCGCCGGGATCCGGCTGACTTGGTCATTACTGGGAGTATGGGCCCTCGGGCGGCGTCTGAACAACGCCGGAATCGCAACAGTGGTCAGATCGAAACCGGCGGAGGCCACAAACTCGGGTCCCCGCAGTACTTCGGTTCGGACAGGATCACGCCCCGGAGCACGGGTTTCACGCCCGCGCGCCCGCGCGCACCGGAGGCGGCCCCGCTACTTGGAGCGGGCCTTGAAGGCGGCCTTGCGGGCCTCCTTGGCGACGCGCCTGTCCGGGTGGACACGGCCCATCGCCTCCAGGACATCCGCCGTCGCCGGGTGGTCCACCCGCCACGCGGCGTCGAAGAAGCCGCTGTGCCGGCCGGCCAGCCCCTCGACCAGGCCCTGCAGCTCCGCCGACTCACCGGCCGCGTCGAGCTGGGCCGCGATCGTGTCGATGGAGAGCCAGAAGATCATCGACTCCGAGGGCGCGGGGACGTCGGCCGCACCGTGCTCGGCGAGCCAGACCCGGGCGAGGCCGCCCAGCTCCGGGTCGTCGAGGACCGCCCGGACCTCTCCCTCGGCATGCGTGCCGACCAGGGCCAGGGCCTGCTGGCAGTGCAGCCGCCGCAGCGGCGCGCCCTGGTCGGTGCCGCGCGCCGCGGCCAGCAGCTCGTGCGCCGCCGCCGCGGGCTCGCGCCGGGCCAGCCACTGCACCGTCTCCGCGCGGGCTGCCGACTCGGGGTATCCGGCCAGCGCGTCGAACAGCACATCCGCGCCCTTGTCGGCCAGCTCCCCCACCGCCGGCGCCTCGACACCCGCTTCCAGCATGCGGACCCGGACGCCGTGGAGGCCGAGCGGGGTGAGCTTGACCAGCCCGTACCGGGAGACGTCCTCGTCGTCCCCGACCGGCCCGGATTCGGCCGGATCGTACGCGTCCGCCATCAGTGACTCGTCCACCGGCTGGTAATCGACCAGTCCGATGGCCTCCAGCAGCCGGAACTGGTCGTCCAGCCGCATCATGGCGACCGACACCTGCTCCAGCACATCGTCGGTGGGTTCCCCCATGTCATCGGGGACGATCATCGACGCGGCGAGCGCGGGCAGGGGCACCGGCTCGTCGCCCGAGCCGCCTTCCGTGACGGTCAGCAGATAGAGATTGCCGAGCACCCCGTCGAGGAATTCGGCCTGCGCGTCCGGGTCCCAGTCCAGCGCCCCGTAGTCGATCTCGCCGTCGTCGCCGATCGCCTCGGAAAGATCGTCCAGCAGCGGCGCGATGGCGTCGGCGTGCACGGCCTCCAGCGCGTCCTGCCAGGTGGCGAGGATGTCCTGCGGGCCCCCGGAGGCGATCAGCGCGAGGCTCTCCCCGGCGGTGACCGTCCCGTACTCGGCGTCGTCCCCGGCCTCCTCGACCTCCACCAGACCGGCGTCCACGGCCGTACGCCACGCCTCACTCGCGTACGCGGGACCGTCCTCGTCCGCCGAGAGGCCCAACTCCTCGGCCGCCGCAGGCAGTTGCTCCTCGACCAGCTCGCCCCCGGCGCCCACCCGCGTCTGCGGGCCGGCCCAGCGGGCGAGCCGCACCGCCCTCGTCAGCAGGGGTGTGGCGAGCGCGTCCCGCGCCAGCTCCGCGTCCGAGTGAAGCTGTACGGGCGGCAGGATGGGACGGTCCTGGGACATCTGTTTACGTCTCCTCGGGGCATACGGGGTCCGGGCGTGGCCCCGGGGTGTCCTCCAGCGTAGACGCATTTCACCGGGTTTCGCCGCCCGCCCGCCAATCCCCGGACAGCCCCGGCGCACCGCGCGCACCAGTACCGGCCGTCCGGTGGGGCCGCCCCGGCGCGTGGCC
>NZ_JBSGUP010000868.1:0-2872 GCF_053607985.1 Streptomyces sp. NPDC055078 | reverse complement strand
GGGCCGGACCGAGGGAGGGTGGCACAGCATGAGCGAGCGGGGGCAGGAGTGCGAGGGGGACGATGTTTCCCCGCTGCGGATCGCCGTCATCATCGGCAGTACGCGCGAGGGGCGGGTGGGAGAGAAGATCGGGGACTGGTTCACCACCTGGGCCGATGGGCGGACGGATGTCGGGCTGTCGGTCATCGACCTGATCGATTTCGACTTCCCGGCCCGCTATCCGGACCGGGCCACCGACCAGATGTGCGGCTTCTGCAGCGAGATCGACCGCGCGGACGGATTCGTGGTGGTCACTCCCGAGTACAATCGCTCCTTCCCCGCCTCTCTCAAGCAGGCCATCGACTTCGCCTACGACGAGTGGCAGACCAAGCCGGTCGCCTTCGTCAGCTACGGGCACGGCTCCTGCGGCCTTTATGCCGCGGAGCACCTGCGCTCGGTCTTCACCGAGCTGCACACGGTGACCCTGCGCAACGGCGTCGCCATCGACCTCCTCAACGAGCGGTGGGAGGAGCGCGACCGGGCGGCGGGGCTGATGCTCGACCAGCTCCACTGGTGGGGGCTCGCCCTGCGGGAGGCCCGGGCCGCCCGCCCGTATCCGTCGTAGACCCTCGCCACCCGCCGCCGCCCCCGCCACCCGCCACCCGACTTGTCCGGCCCCTCCGCCGCGTCCGATGAATTCTGACGCCGGTTCGAGTCGATACCCCTGAACCCAGTGATCCACATACCTGCCGAAGACCGCTGAAGGAACTGCGAATGAGTACAGAACTGGCAATCGAGACCAAGGGCCTGGTGAAGGTCTTCGGTGAGAACAGGGCCGTCGACGGCGTCGATCTCTCCGTGCCCGCCGGCACGGTCTACGGCGTCCTCGGCCCGAACGGCGCCGGGAAGACGACGACCGTGAAGATGCTCGCCACCCTGCTGCGGCCGGACGGCGGTGAGGCCAGGGTCTTCGGCAAGGATGTCCGCAAGGACGCCGACGCGGTCCGCAGCCGGGTCAGCCTCACCGGGCAGTACGCCTCGGTGGACGAGGACCTGACCGGCGCGGAGAACCTGGTGCTCCTCGGGAGGCTCCTCGGGCACTCCAAGGCCGCCGCCCGGGTCCGGTCGGTCCAGCTGCTCGACGCCTTCGGTCTGGCCGAGGCGGCGGGCAAGCAGGTGAAGAACTACTCGGGCGGTATGCGGCGCCGTATCGACATCGCCGCCTCCATTCTGAACACCCCCGACCTGCTCTTCCTCGATGAGCCGACCACCGGCCTCGACCCGCGCAGCCGCAATCAGGTCTGGGACATCGTGCGCGCCGTCGTCGCCCAGGGCACCACCGTCCTGCTCACCACGCAGTATCTGGACGAGGCCGACCAGCTCGCGTCCCGTATCGCCGTGATCGACCACGGCAAGGTGATCGCCGAGGGCACCAAGGGCGAGCTGAAGGCGTCCGTCGGCTCGGGCGCGGTCCATCTGCGACTGCGGGACGCCGCGCAGCGGCCCGAGGCCGAGCGGGTGCTCGCCGCGTCCATCGGCGCGGACGTGCAGCTGGACTCCGACCCGGTCGCCCTGACCGCCCGGATCAATGGGGACAGCACCGACCAGGGCGCGGCCGAGCAGGCCGCCCGGGCGCTGGCCCAGCTGGCGCACAGCGGAATCACCGTGGACAGCTTCGCGCTGGGACAGCCCAGCCTGGACGAGGTCTTCCTCGCCCTGACCGACAAGAAGGGGACGGCCGCATGAGCACCGCCACCACCACCAAGGCCACCGACGACGCGGATCTCCTCTTCGAGGGCCCGAAGACGGACGAACTGGCGGCCTTGCTGGTCAGCAAGGAGCGACCACCGCGGCCGAGTGCCCTCTCCGCCTCGATCACCTTCGGGTGGCGGGCCATGCTCAAGATCAAGCATGTGCCGGATCAGCTCTTCGATGTGACGGCCTTCCCGATCATGCTGGTCCTGATGTACACGTACCTCTTCGGAGGCGCGCTGGCCGGGTCGGTCTCGGAGTACATCCAGTTCCTGCTGCCCGGCATCCTCACCATGAGCATCGTCATGATCACGATGTATACGGGCGTCGCGGTCAACACCGATATCACCAAGGGTGTCTTCGACCGCTTCCGTACGCTGCCGATCTGGCGGCCCGCCCCGATGGCGGGCTATCTGCTCGGCGATGTCGTCCGCTATCTCATCGCCTCCGTGGTGATGCTGACCGTCGGCATGATCATCGGCTATCGGCCGGACGGCGGCCCTCTGGGCGTCCTGCTCGGTGTGCTGCTTCTGGTGGTCTTCGCCTTCTGCTTCTCCTGGGTCTGGACGATGTTCGGACTGCTGCTGCGCAGTGAGAAGTCGGTGATGGGCGTCAGCATGATGGTGATCTTCCCGCTGACGTTCCTGAGCAATGTCTTCGTGGACCCGAAGACCATGCCCGGCTGGCTCCAGGCTTTCGTCAACAACAGCCCGGTGACCCATGTCGCCACGGCGGTTCGCGAGCTGATGTCCGGCGAGTGGCCTACGGCGGACATCGCCTGGTCGTTGGGGTGGGCCGCGTTCTTCGTCATCGTCTTCGGCGCTCTGACGATGCGGCTCTACAACCGCAAGTGACCGCGCCCGGACGGGCACGGGTACGCGCACTGCGTGGGGGTGCGCGTACCTCGTGCCCGTCCGGTCCGGCGTTTGGTTGGGTAGGGGACGGCCTCGGCGAAGCTCCGGGAGGAGCGGAGGACGGGAACTCCCTCGTATCGGCGGGATGTTGCTCGCCGGTCGCCGGTCGCCGGTCGCCGGTCGCCGGTCGCTCCGCGCTGATCGCTTGGCGTCAGGCGAGGGGCGGGGCCAGGAAACCCAGCCTGTCCGGCGCTTGAGGACGGACCCTGACCCCTGAGGGGCAGTAC
>NZ_JBSGUP010000867.1:0-2884 GCF_053607985.1 Streptomyces sp. NPDC055078 | reverse complement strand
GGCCCCACAGGGCGAGGACCACAGCGAAGGATGGTTATGCCGACCTCACCAGCCACGGCCACGGACAGCACGTCGAACGGCGCGACCCCGGCGACCCCTGCGACCCCAGCGATCCTGCTTGAACTGGTCGACGAGCAGGGCACCACCGTCGGCACGGCGGAGAAGCTCGCCGCCCACCAGGCTCCGGGGATGCTGCACCGGGCGTTCTCCGTGTTCCTCTTCGACGAGCAGGGGCGGCTGCTGCTCCAGCGCCGCGCGGCGGGGAAGTACCACTCCCCCGGTGTCTGGTCGAACACCTGCTGCGGGCATCCGTACCCCGGTGAGGCGCCCTTCGCCGCCGCGGCCCGGCGGACGTACGAGGAGCTGGGCATCTCGCCCTCGCTGCTCGCCGAGGCCGGCACCGTCCGCTACAACCACCCGGACCCGGACTCGGGCCTGGTGGAGCAGGAGTACAACCACCTCTTCGTCGGGCTGGTCCAGGCTCCGCTGCGGCCCGATCCGGCGGAGGTCGGCGAGACGGCCTTCGTGACACCGGACGAGCTGGACCGGCGCCATGCCGAGGGGCCGTTCTCGGCCTGGTTCATGACGGTGCTGGACGCCGCGCGCCCGGCGGTCAAGGAGCTGACGGGCCCCGTCGGCGGCTGGTGAGCGCTCCGGGGCCCGCCGGGCGGCCGTGCGGAGCCCACCCGGCGGCTGTGCGGAGCCCGCCGGGCGGCCGTGGGCGCTCCGGGGCCCGCCCTGCCGGTCAGGGGGCCCCGGTGTCCCGGCACGCCGCCGGAATCGCCAGTGGCAGCTCCGCCCAGACGACCTTGCCGCCGCCGGTGGTGTGCTCGACGTCGTAGGTGCCCCCCGCCTCCAGCGCCACCTCCCGTACGAGCAGCAGTCCCCGGCCGCCGGTCTGGCCCCCGTCCGTCTCCAGTGCCTTGGGGCGGTAGGGGTGGTTGTCCTCCACGGACACCCGGACGGCCCCGGCGCGGACGGCGACCTCGACACCGAGTTCGGGCGACAGCAGCGCCGCGTGCTTGACGGCGTTGGTGACCAGCTCGGACACGATCAGCAGCAGGCCCTGAAGGAGGTCGTCGGGGGCCGGGACGCCCTGGCGGCGCAGCAGATCCCGTACGGCGTGTCTGGCCCGGGGCACCGACACCTCGACCGCGGGAGCGGTGAATCGCCAGACCCCCTCGTACGACAGCGGCCGGGCCGGGATGCTCCCGCGGCTCTCCATAGTCCGGTACCACCCTCGGCTCGACTGCCCACTGACCTTCGAGTAATAAGTGTTGGCAGTGGGCCCGCCCGGACCGCGAAGCTGAGCAGAAGTCGGCACCAATCGACACTTTCTGACCGGGTGCGTATGACAGAGTCACTTGTGCGACTGGTCCTGATCTTCTCCTGGCCGGTTGTACGGGGCGGTAGCTCCCGAGGACCCCGGTTCGGCGACCAAGCCGACGATCCGCCGGCCGCCGACGCCGATGGCGATCAGTCCGAGCCCGTCGAAGAGCAGGGCGAGCGAGAAGAAGAGCCCCAGCACATAGCGGCTGCTCTCCGGCCAGTTGCCGAGTACCAGGATGCCCAGCAGCAGACCGAACACACCCTGGACCAGGGTCCAGCCGAACTGCGGGCCCCGGACGACCAGGGAGCCGACCAGGCGGAAGAGGCCGCCGGTCAGGAAGAGCAGGGCGGCGAACAGCGTCAGGGCCTCCGCCGAGCCCTCCGGGTGCCGGATGACGACCACACCGGCCGCGATGTTCAGCGCCGCGACCACCACGGCCAGCCAGAAGTAGTCGCTGCCGCGCGACTGGACGGCGTGCACCAGACCGATCACACCGCCGATGAGCAGCAGCCAGCCGAAGAGCAGCATCGAGGTGAGGGTCGCGACCCCGGTGTAGACGAGGCCCACCAGACCGGCGATGACAAGGATCACCCCGAGAGCGGCGAGTACGCCGAAATCCCGCTTCAGTCTCTTGGGCTCCTGAGTGGTACCGGGCATCGTGTCCTCCTCGCCGGCCCCCCTGGCACCCCTTCTTGATCGTAGGTCCGCCCCCGGCGGATAGCATCCGGCGCATGGAGCAGCCCGTCGTCCCGGAATCCCGGCCGCGCGTGACGCACACCGTCGCGGACGGTGTCGCCACCCTCGTCATCAGCAACCCCGCCAAGCGAAACGCCATGACAGCCGCGATGTGGCGGTCGGTGCCGGAGCTGCTGGGCCCGCTGGCGAAGGACCCGGCCGTACGCGCGCTCGTGCTGACCGGCGACGGGCCGACTTTCTGCGCCGGGGCCGACATCTCCTCGCTGCGGGAGCCGGGCGAGGAGCCGCAAGCCCTCGCCGTACGGGCCGAGGACGCGCTCGCCGCGTTCCCCAAGCCGACGCTGGCGGCCGTACGCGGCCACTGCGTCGGCGGCGGCTCCCAGCTCGCCGTGGCCTGCGATCTGCGGTTCGCCGAGGCCGGGGCGCTGTTCGGGGTGACTCCGGCGAAGCTGGGCATCGTCTATCCGGCGTCCTCCACCCGCCGGCTGGTCTCGCTGGTGGGCCCGTCGGCCGCCAAGCATCTGCTGTTCTCGGGCGAGTTGATCGATACGGAACGGGCCCTGCGCACCGGCCTGGTGGACGAGGTGCTGCCCGGGGGCGCCCTGGACGAGCGGGTCGCGGAGTTCACCCGGGTCCTCGTCTCGCGCTCACAGCTCACCCAGGCGGCGGCCAAGGAGTTCGCGGCCGGCCGCACCGACCGCGATCCGTACTGGGAACAGCAGGCGCGGTCCGGCGGTGACACCGAGGAGGGCGTCGCCGCCTTCCTGGAGCGGCGCCCGCCCCGCTTCACCTGGACGGTGTGAGGCCGGGCGGGCGCCCCGGGCCCGGCGGACGCCGCACGGGCCCGCGACGCGCGCG
>NZ_JBSGUP010000866.1:0-2908 GCF_053607985.1 Streptomyces sp. NPDC055078 | reverse complement strand
GTCCGGGACACCGCCCCCACCGGGTGTGGCGCGGTGTCCCGGACCGGCTGTCCCCTCAGGGCTTGCGGGCCACCGCGCCGTACATGCCGACCTGACGGTCGTCGATGCCTTCGTCGTCCGCCCCGGGCCGCCAGCGATGCACCTGCTGGAGGCCGGGTTCGACCATATCGAGGCCGTCGAACAGCGCCTCGACCTCGTCGCGGGTCCGCATCCGCACCTGGATGCCCCGGCTGTTGTACTCGGCCGTCACCTTGGCGACCTCCTCGGGGGCGAAGTCCCCGGTCACCATCGACATCGCCAGGAAGCTGCCCGGGGGCAGCGGGTCCAGCAGCCGCCGGATCAGGGAGTGGTCGTCCGGCGGAATGATGAACTGGAGCATCGCGATGAGCAGCAGACCGACCGGCTCCCCCGGGTTCATGGCGTCCCGGAACTCCGGCGAACCCAGGATCGCCTCGGGGTCGCGCATATCGGCGTCTATATAGGCGGTGCGGCCCTCGGGCGAGCTGGTGAGCAGCGCCTGCGCGTGGGCGAGCACGATGGGGTCTTTGTCGACATAGACGATGGACGCGTCCGGGCGCTCCTCCTGGACCACCTCGTGCAGATTGGGCGACGTCGGCAGGCCCGTACCGATGTCGAGGAACTGGCGGATGCCCTGCTCCCGGGCGAGATAGCGCCCGACGCGGGTCATGAACCTCCGGTTGGCCCGCATGCTCACCGGCAGCGCGGGCCACTGGGCCCGCATCGCCTCTCCGGCCTCGGCGTCCACCGGATAGTGGTCTTTTCCGCCGAGTATGTAGTCGTAGACCCGCGCCGAATGCGCCCGTCCCGTATTGATCCGGTCCACTGCTCGCCCCTCGTTCGCCATCACCGCAACTCCCGTTTCCTCGCGGCCGTTTGAGGAGTTTAAGGGCTGTCCCTCAGGGGCCGGCGCGGGCGACCGGGGCGGCTGTGTGTGACGGGTCGGGGACCGGCCGTCTCAGCGGGCGTCGGCCCTGCGCAGCGACCGCCAGACCGCCTTGGCCGCGTTGTGCCCGGACATGCCGTGGACGCCGGGGCCGGGCCAGGCGGCGGACGAGCAGAGGAAGACCGAGGGGTGCCGGGTCGTATAGGGGGAGAGGGAGACCGTCGGGCGGAACAGCAGTTGCAGACCGCCGGCCGCGCCGCAGGCGATATCACCGCCGACATAGTTGGCGTTGCGGGCGGCGAGCTGCGGCGGTCCCGCGGTGGCGCGGGCGAGGACCCGGTCGCGGAAGCCGGGGGCGAACCGCTCGATCTGGCGCTCGACGGCGTCGGTGAGGTCGCCGTCCCAGCCGTTCGGGACATGGCCGTACGCCCAGAACACCTGCTTGCCCGCCGGGGCGCGGGACGGGTCGACCAGACTCGGCTGCGCGGTGATCAGGAAGGGGACATCCGGCGCGCTGCCGCCGGACGCCTGGCTGAGCGCGGCGCCGATCTCCCCGCTGGAGGGGCCGATCTGGACCGTGCCCGCCGCACGCGGCTCCTTCGCCGTCCAGGGGACCGGCCCGTCGAGCGCGTAGTCGATCTTGAAGGCCGCGGCGCCGTACCGGTACTTCTCATACGTCCGCCCCAGGCCCGCGATCCGGGCGAGCGCGGTGGGCGAGGTGTCGAAGACATAGGCGCGGGCCGGTGGGAGGTCGTCCAGCCGCTTGACCTCGAAGCCGGTGTGGGTGGTGCCGCCGAGGTCGCGCAGATACGCGGCGAGCGCGTCGGGGATCGCCTGGGAGCCGCCGCGCGGCAGGGGCCAGCCGTTCGCATGCGCCGCGAGCGCGAAGATCAGGCCGACACCCGAGGTCGCGATGCCGTTCAGCGGTGCGATCACATGGGCCACGAGCCCGGCCAGCATGCCCCGCGCCTTCTCGTCGCGGAAGCGGCGCATCAGCCAGGTGTACGGAGGCAGGCCCACCGTCCCGAACCTGGCGAGCCCGAAGGGGTCGCGCGGCAGCGCGGTGAGCGGCAACGACATGAAGTCCTGGGCGAGCACATCCCACTTGCCCAGGAACGGCGCGACGAGTCTGCGGTACGTCCCCGCGTCCCTCGGGCCGAGCGACGCGGCCGTCTCGGCGACCGAGCGCGACAGGACCGCGGCCGTACCGTCGTCGAAGGGGTGCGCCATCGGCAGCTCGGGGTGCAGCCAGGTCAGCCCGTACCGCTCCAGCGGCATCCGGCGGAACGCGGGGGAGCCGATGCCCAGGGGGTGCACGGCGGAACAGGTGTCGTGGCGGAAGCCGGGGAGCGTCAGCTCCTCGGTCCTGGCGCCGCCGCCGATGGTGTCCTTGGCCTCGAAGACCTCGACGGAGAAACCTCTGCGGGCCAGTTCGACTGCGGCGGTCAGCCCATTGGGGCCGGCCCCCACAATGACGGCATCCAGCATCGACGGCACCTTCGGACTCCATTCGTCAGCCGACGGGCGAGGCTCCAGGATATTCCCGCGCCCCGGGATGCTCGCCCAGGTGTACTCACCCCGGTCTGCTCACCCAGGTGTGCTCACCTGTGTGCTCACCCCGGTCTGCCCGCCCAGGTCTGCTCACCCTGGCGGGAGCGGGTCCCCGTCGCCCCCGCCAGCCGGCACCGGCCGGGTCCTTGCCGGGCCGCCGCCCCGGACCCCGCGTCTCCTTCGCCGCTCCTGGGGCTACGGTGCGGCCAGCAGCGCGCGGACGCGTTCCGCCGTCGGGGCGGACCGTGCCGCGGTGAAGGGCATCGCGTTGTCGCCGGCCAGCCGGAACGCCTCCCCCGAGAGGGTCAGATGCGCGCCCCCCGCCTCCCCCACCAGCAGGAGCCCCGCCGCATGGTCCCAGGCGCTCTCCCAGGAGAAGGCGACGGCGTCCAGCTCACCGCGGGCGATGGACAGATACTCCAGACCGGCCGACCCACAGGGGCGGGCCCGGAC
>NZ_JBSGUP010000865.1:0-2938 GCF_053607985.1 Streptomyces sp. NPDC055078 | reverse complement strand
GGTGCCGCCTCCGTACTGACGGAGGCGGCACCTTCGTGCGTACTGCCGCCGACGGGTTTCCCGGAGCCGTTGGTCACGCGAGCCCGTTCTCACGCAGCGCCAGCCAGATGCGGCTCGCGGTGTCCGGGTCGTCGAGGTCCGTGCCCAGCAGCCGGGTGGCGGTCGCGATGCGGTGGCGCAGGGTGTTGCGGTGGACGCCGAGGTCGGCGGCGGCGCGCTCCCAGTGGCCCCGGTGGCGGAGATAGGCGGCGACGGCGCCGACCAGATCGGTGCGCCGGTAGCTCAGGAGGGCGTCCAGGGACGGGGCGCCGGGTGTGCCGGGGGCGGTCAGGTCGCGCAGGGTGCCGGGCGGGAGGGCCGCCAGGGTGCGCCGGAGCGCCGGGAGTTGCCGGTGCAGTTCGGCCACCGAGGTCTCGGGGCCGAGGGCGCCTCTGGCCCCGTGGGGGTGTTCCGAGGTCAGCCGCAGTGCGGTGGCCCGCATGGCCTCCGCGTCCTCGCCCGGGATCAGTGCCCAGACCTCGTCCGGTTCGTCGACGGCCAGAAGCTGCCGCCCATGGCCCGCCGCGACCGGTTCGAGAGCGTCGAAGACGGCGTCGGTGCCGTCGGTGAGCCCCGCCATGGCGAGCAGCCGGACCCGGGGGGCGATCGCGGGCAGCCCGAGGTCGGCGGCGAGGGAGCGCGCGGCGTCGAGATGGCCGCTCAGCAGCAACCGGACCACACACCCCCGCGCGGTGCGCGCCGCCGTGACGCCCCGCCGCCGCTGCTCGCTCTGCAGGGCGAGCAGGGCGCAGGCGGTCAGGACGAGCTGCCGGTCGGGGGCCTTCATCGGACGGGGGCAGCCGGTCGCCACGAAACCGCTCAGCGGGCCCCGGCCGGTCAGCGGATGGAGAACGACATCGTCCCCGCCGAGCGGGAAGGTCGCGGATGAGTGCGGGCCCGCGACCCGCAGCCGGGCGACCTCCGCCGCGATCCGCCCGGCGCTCGCCCGGTGCGCGCGCGGCCAGACCGCCGTCACCTCGCCCTGAGGGGTGAGCTGGGCTGCCCAGCCCTCCACCGCGTCGGCCAGGGTGCGCACCACGGCGCGGACGGGGTCCGGTCCGGCCGCCGAGCGCACCAGTTCGCGGTGGGCGCCGAGGGCCGCGCTCAGTTCCTCCTGCCCGGCCGCCGCCGTCAGTGACCAGTAGGTGCGCGCGACGGTGAGAAAGGGGGTGGGCGCCGGCACGGCCAGCAGCGGCAGCCCGGCGCTCTCGCAGGCCCGTACCAGGGTCTCGGGGACCGTGCCGTGCACCGGTCCGAGGCCGATGCCGAGCGCGGTGACGCCGTGGGCCGCCAGCCGCGCGGTGTACGCACGGGCCTGCGCGGTCTGGCCGGTGAGCCCCATGCCCGTGGTGAGCAGCAGTTCCCCGCCCGCGAGATACGGCGTCGGATCGGTCAGCTCGCTGACGTGGACACCGGTGATCTCCCGGGGCGGCGGTTCGGCGGGCGCGACGGGTTCGAGGTCGTCGCCCAGCAGTCGTACGAGGTCGTCGAGCGCGGGCACGGGACCTCCCGGGGGTCGGATGTTGTGCGAGACGTACAAGGTCTCATCATTATCGGTCGGAACATCCAAGGATTTCCAGGGCCGGCCGCGCATAGCTTCGGGAGCACCAGAACACTGAGCCAGCCCCGCGCTACGGAAGGACGTCCCGGATGCCCCCTGTTCCCCCTCCCGAGGTGAGCCCTGGCGCCGAGGTCCGCTCTGGCGCCGAGGTCAGCCGTCACCCCGAGGCCAGCCATGACACCGAAGTCAGCCGTGACACCGAGGTCCGCCATGACACCGAAGTCAGCCGTGATCCGCGTACCGGCGCCGCGACCGCCGGGCCGCCGGTCACCACGGCGGCGGAGCTGTCGGCCCTCCTCTCCGCAGCCGCGCGCGACGCGGGAGGTGTCGCCGCCACCGCCCCCGCCGTACGGGCGGCCTGGCTCACGGCCGTCGCGGACGCGCTGGAGGAGCACGCCGACGAGCTGACCGCGCTCGCCGACGCCGAGAGCGCGCTGGGCCCGGACCGGCTGCGCGGCGAGGTGGGCCGCGCGGCGGCGCAGCTGCGCTTCTACGGGTCGGTCGCCGTCGAGGGCGGCTGGCTGGGCGTACGGATCGACGGGCCCCGGACGACCGGCTCGGTGGAACTGCGGCGGATCAACCGGCCGCTGGGCCCCGTCGCGGTCTTCGGCGCGAGCAACTTCCCGTTCGCCTTCGGGGTCGCCGGGCACGACACCGCGTCCGCGCTGGCCGCCGGCTGCCCGGTCCTGGCCAAGGCGCACCCCGCGCATCCCCGGCTGAGCGCGCGGCTCGGCACCCTGGTCGCGTCCGCGCTGCGTGGCGCCGGGGCGCCCGACGGGTCGTTCGCGCTGGTCACCGGCTTCGACGCAGGGCTCGCCCTGGTGGACGCGCCCGAGGTGACGGCGGTGGCCTTCACCGGGTCGCAGAGTGGCGGTCTGGCGCTGGTCGAACGCGCGGCCCGCCGCCCGGTGCCGGTGCCCGTCTTCGCCGAGATGGGGACCGTGAATCCGGCGGTCCTCACTCCGGCCGTCGCGGCGGACCGGGCCTCCCTGACCGAGGCGGCGGAGGGCTTCACCGGGTCGTTCACCCTGGGGCAGGGCCAGTTCTGCACCAAGCCCGGTCTGCTGCTCGCCCCGGCGGGCAGCGGTGCGGCGGATGCGGTCGCCACCGCGCTCAGCGGCGTACGGCCAGGACCGCTGCTGACCGAGGGCATCGCGGCGGCCTGCCGGCAGGGTGTGGCCGATCTGGTGGCGGCGGGGGCCGAGGTGATCGCCTCCGTACCACCGCAGGCGGAGGGGTTCGCCGCCGCGCCGACGGTGCTGACAGCGCCCGCGCGGGCGCTGCGGCCCGGCTCCCGGCTGCTGGCGGAGTGTTTCGGCCCGGTGGCGCTGGTGGTGG
>NZ_JBSGUP010000864.1:0-2940 GCF_053607985.1 Streptomyces sp. NPDC055078 | reverse complement strand
GTCGTCGAGGGATTCGAGAAGTCCGACCCCGCCCTGCGCCCCGAGCGTTACCACGACGCGCTCGGGAAGACCCCGACCATCGGGACCTACTACGAGCTGAACATCGAGGCCGTGGCCAAGCAGGACCCCGACATGATCTTCGCCGAGACCCGCTTCCTCAGAAAGGGCGAACTGGAGCGGCTGAAGGGCATCGCACCGGTCGTACAGCTCGATGCCGCGGGCGTCGGAGCCTGGGAGGGGCGGACGCTGATGATCGCCGCGGCCGTCGGAAAGGCGGACGAGGGGAAGCGCCAGCAGGCGGCGTTCAGGAAGCGCGCCGACGAACTGAAGACCAAGTACGCGGACGTCCTGACGAAGAACTCCATCGCCGTGTTCGCCTACGGCGAGGACATGTCCACCTGGGGCACCTACCCCGCAGGTCACTTCCTCGTCCCCGCCTGGGACGCGGTCGGAGCGAAATACCGGCCCTTCACCGAGGGCGAGCACAAGGGCAAGGCCGGGGCGGTGAGCGAGTGGCTGTCGATCGAGCAGATCGGGAAGCTGTCCAACGCCGACATCCTGATCCATGCGCACGGGCATCAGGACTTCATCACCTCCCTCGCCAAGAACACGGTGTGGAAGAACCTGCCGGCCGTGAAGAACGGCCTCGTCTTCGAGAACATGCCGGCCGCGGTGGTCTCCTCGTTCCGCTGGGGCACGGACACCCTCAACGACCTCGACAAGCTCCTCGCCCGGATCGACGCCAAGGCCGGGGCATGACCGGGGCACCTCCGTACGACCGCGGCGACCGGCACCGCCCCGAAGGCCGCCGCCCCCGGGTCGCGCCCGTGCCGCCGGAGCGTCCGGGACCATGAGCACCACGGTTGCCGCCGCTCCGCCCCGGCGGAGCGGCCCGGACGGCGAGCGGCACCGCCCGGGGCTGGTGCGCACCGACGCGGGCCGCGCCATCGGGCTCCTCGCCGCCCTCGCGGTGCTGGTCGCGGCTCTCGTGCTGAGCCTGGCCATCGGCGCCAAGTCCATCCCCGTCGCGGATGTCTGGAGCGCGCTGACCGCCTACGACGGCTCGGAGAACGCCTACATCGTGCGCGGCCTCCGGGTCCCGCGCGCCTGTCTGGGCCTGGTCGTCGGGGCGGCGCTCGGAGTCTCCGGGGCCCTCATCCAGGCGCTCACCCGCAACCCGCTGGCCGACCCCGGCATCCTCGGCGTCAACGCCGGCGCCGGATTCGCCGTCATCATCGGCGTCGCCTTCCTCGGGCTCTCCTCGATCGGGCAGTACCTCGGGATGTCCTTCGCGGGAGCCGTCGTCACCACCACCCTGGTCTACCTCCTCGGGTCGGCCGGCCGGGCGGGCGCCACACCGGTGCAGCTGACCCTCGTCGGTGTGGCACTCAGCGCGGTCCTGGCCGGCATCTCCGCCGGCATCACCCTGCTGAACCCCGATGTCTACGACACCATGCGCGGCTGGGCGGCCGGCTCGCTCGCTGCCCGGGGCTGGGAGATCTTCTGGACCGTGCTCCCCTTCATCGGGGCGGGGCTGCTGCTGGCCCTCGTCGCGGCGCGCTCCCTGAACGCCATCGCACTCGGCGACGACCTCGCCAGGTCGCTGGGCGCGGGCATCGGCCGGACCCGGGTGACCGTGGTCGTCGCCGTCACCCTGCTGGCCGGTGCGGCCACCGGCGCGGCCGGGCCGATCGGCTTCGTCGGCCTGATGGTCCCGCATGTCGTCCGGTGGTTCGTCGGACCCGACCAGCGCTGGATCATCCCGTACACCGCCGTCTGCGCGCCGACTCTGCTGATCGTCTCCGACACCGTCGGCAGAATCGTCCTCGCACCCCAGGAACTCCAGGTCGGCATCGTGACCGCGTTCATCGGCGCCCCGGTGCTGATCGTGCTGGTGCGGCGCAAGAAGGCGAGCGGCCTGTGAACACCACATCTGTATCCGTCGACTTCGGCAGACCGGTCCTGGTGTCCCGAGGGCCCCGCTGGTCGCTCCGCCTCGACGTACGCACCGTCGTCGTCTGCGCGGTCTTCCTGGTGCTCACGGCGGGAACCGTGCTGGCCTCCCTCGCGTACGGAACCTATGAGATCCCGCTGGGCGAGGTGATCCGGACGCTGACCGGCGGCGGGGAGAGCGGCACCAGGAAGATCGTCATCGAGTGGCGGCTGCCCCGGGCGCTGCTCGCCGTACTCTTCGGCGCGGCCCTGGCCGTCTCCGGGGCGATCTTCCAGTCGGTCAGCAGAAATCCCCTCGGCTCACCGGACATCATCGGCTTCTCCTCCGGCTCCTACACCGGCGCGCTGATCGTCATGCTGCTGACCGGCGGCGGCTACTACCAGGTGGCCGCGGGGTCCCTGGCCGGCGGTACCGCGACCGCGCTGCTCGTCTTCGTCCTGGCCTACCGCGGGGGGACGCGGGCGTTCCAGCTCATCATCGTGGGCATCGCGATCTCGGCGATGCTCGGCGCGTTCAACACCTGGCTGGTGCTGAGAACGGACATCGAGGAGGCCATGCTGGCCGCGGTGTGGGGCAGCGGCTCCCTCAACAGCCTGGGGTACGAGCAGCTCTGGCCCGTCCTGGGCATCCTCGCCGTGCTCGTACCCCTGACTCTGGCGATCGGTCCGGCCATGCGGCAGCTCGAACTCGGCGACGACGCGGCGGCCGGACTCGGGGTCCGTACCAACGCCGTACGGCTCACCCTGGTCGTCCTGGGGGTGGCGCTCACCGCGCTGGTGACGGCGGCGGCGGGGCCGATCGCCTTCGTCTCCCTCGCCGCGCCGCAGATCGCCCGGCGCGTCACCCGCTCCTCATCGGTCGCGCTGCTGCCGTCCGCCGTGCTGGGCGGGTTCCTGCTCGTCCTCGCCGATCTGGCAGGCCAGCGTCTCTTCGCCCCGGTCCAGCTCCCGGTCGGCATCGTGACCGTCTCGACCGGCGGTCTGTAC
>NZ_JBSGUP010000863.1:0-2948 GCF_053607985.1 Streptomyces sp. NPDC055078 | reverse complement strand
GCCCCGTCGGTCAGCTTCCCGCCGCTGAGGGCGTGCGCCATCGCCCCCATCACGAACGGCAGCGCCACCATGATGATCAGGAACGTCCGGTCCGAGGACCCGTGTGACGCGGGACGGTCAGTTGGGTACCGGCGCGGTCCAGGGCAGGGCGATCCACACCGTCTTGCCGCCCTCCTCGGTCGGAGTGACCGAGAGCCTGCCCCCGCGCTCGGCGGTGAGCGTACGGATGATGACCATGCCGCGCCCGTTGTCCTGCCGTACGGCGGCGGGCAGCCGCTGAGGCCACCGCGGGTGACTGTCGGTCACCCCGATGCGCAGTTCCTCGTCCCGCTCAAGGCTCAGCTCCACCGTGAAGGTGGGCGACTGGCCGAAGGTGTGCTGCACGGCGTTGGTGGTGAGTTCCGAGACGATCAGCCGGACCGTGTCGACCGCGTCGGCCCCGGCCGGCTGGCCCCACTCGGCGACGATGTCGGTGGCGAATTTCCGCGCCACGGACACCGAGGCGGGATCGCTCGGCAGAGTGACGGAGGCTTCCTGAAGGTCTGCCATGGCGACGCTGTCCCTTTCCCACCGCGGCCGGGCTCCGACTCGTAGCGGAGTAATGCGCGGGCGACCACGGATTGCGCTATCGCGCCAGAGTGCCACTTTTCGTGCTCGCAAGAGTGGCGATCCACCAAGATATGCATATATCTGTCGCTCGAAGCGGTGAACTCTCCGACGCGAGACCGTATTTGGACGCCATTCCGGCTTTGATCGCGGGCGAACCGGGATGACAAACGGAAGGAAGCCCCATGCACCACGGACCCGCGGTGCGCCGCCGCAAGCTGGGTGAGGAACTGCGCAAGCTGCGGCTGGCGGCAGGACTCACCAGCCGTGGCGCCGGCGCGATGGCCGGCTGGCACCAGTCGAAGGTGAGCCGGATCGAGACCGGCGCGAGCGGTGTGAAGGCGTCGGACGTACGGCTGCTGCTCGATGTCTACGACGTCACCGACCCCCAGCTGCGGACGCTGCTGGAGACCCTGGCGGGCGCCGCCGACGGCTCGGGCAGCGGCTGGTGGCACGCGTACCGGGGGCTTCTCCCGCCCGAGTACCGCGATTTCATCAGCCTGGAGTCACAGGCCAGTGAGGTGCGCACGCTGGAGACCTCCGTGGTGCCCGGACTGCTCCAGACCCCTCGGTACGCCCGTGCCGTCACCCGGACGACACTGGCGGATCTGCCCAGGGCGACGGCCGACTCACTGGCGGAGGTGCGGATCACCCGCCAGGCGGTCCTGCGCGCGGAGCGTCCGCTCAAGCTGAGCGTCGTCCTGGACGAGGCGGCGCTCCGGCGGGAAATCGGCGGTCCCGAGGTGATGCGGGAGCAGTGGAAGGCACTGACCGAGTCGGCCAGGCTTCCGCAGGTACGGCTCCAAGTGGTCCCTTTTTCCGCCGGGGCGTACGCCGGTCTCACCAGCTCTTTCGTTATCTTCTCCTTTCCGACCACTTCTGATCTGGACGTGGTCGTTCTTGACCATTTGACGAGTACTCTCTATCTGGAACGGGCAGAAGACCTGGCGGCATACAGCGCCGCCTTCGCGACGATGCAGGCGTGTGCGCTGTCACCGGTCGAATCCTTGGATCTCATCGCCGCCGTCCTGGACGGCGCATAGGGAGGCCCCATGCATGCGCACCTCACCCCTGACCGCTTAAGGCGTGTTGCGAAGGTCCCGCCTGACCCGCCCTCCGGGCGGACGGCGCTGCTTTCGCAACACCCCCTGGCCTGGCGGCGCAGCAGCCGCAGCACCGGGGCGAACAACTGTGTCGAGGCGGCCCGGCTGCCCGACAGCACCCTGGCCGTACGCGACTCCAAGGCCGTGACCCGCCGACCGCTGCACTTCTCCCCCGAGGCATGGAGCAGGTTTCTGACCGGCGTCGGGTCGGAGAGCGTCGGCTGAGCGGAGCACCGGAGCCGAGACCCGGAGCCGAGACCCGGAACGGAGACCCGGAGCGGAGAGACTCAGCCGACCCCGACACCGGCCGTCGCGGCGGCCGGCGCCGTCCGCACCACCGTTTCGGCCGCCCACTCGATCTGCTGATCGGTCAGATCGGCCCGGGCCGTCAGCCGCAGCCGTGAGATGCCGTCAGGCACCGACGGCGGACGGAAGCAGCCCACCCCCAGCCCCGCCTCGCGGCAGTCCGCGGCCCAGCGCACCGCTGCCTCCGGCGAAGGAGCCCGTACGGAGACGACCGCGGCATCCGGGCGTACCGCGTGAAGACCCTGCGCCGTCAGCCGGCGGTGCAGGGTCGCGGCGATCGAACGCACCCGCCCGGCCAGGTCCGGCTCCCGCCCCAGCAGCCGGAGCCCCGCCAGCGCGGCACCCGCGGCGGCCGGCGCGAGACCCGTGTCGAAGATGAACGTACGCGCGGCGTTGACCAGGTGGTCGATGACCCGGGCCGGGCCGAGGACGGCACCGCCCTGGCTGCCCAGCGCCTTGGAGAGCGTGAGCATGGCGACCACACCGTCGCCGCCCGCGATCCCCGACGCGTTCAGCGCGCCCCGGCCGCCGTCGCCGAGGACGCCGAGCCCGTGCGCGTCGTCCACCAGCAGCGCCGCGCCCCCCGCGCGGCAGATCCCGGCCAGTTCCGCCAGCGGCGCGGCGTCGCCGTCCACCGAGAAGACCGAGTCGGTGACCACGAGGGCCCGCCGCCCGGGGTGCGCCCCGAGTGTCTTGCGTACGGCGTCGGCGTCGGTGTGCGGCACGATCGCGGTCTCCGCACGCGAGAGCCGGCAGCCGTCCACGATGGACGCGTGATTGCCCGCGTCGGAGACGATCAGTGAGCCCCGGGCGCTCAGCGCGGTCACCGCGGCGAGATTGGCCGCGTACCCGGAGGACAGCACGAGCGCGGCCTCGAATCCGGTGAACGCGGCGAGTTCGCGTTCGAGTTCGGCATGGAGCGCGGTGCTGCCC
>NZ_JBSGUP010000862.1:0-2954 GCF_053607985.1 Streptomyces sp. NPDC055078 | reverse complement strand
GCCGTCCTGGGACGGCGGGAGGGTGGGGCGGCGGTCAGGCAGTGGCCCGGCCCGCCGCATCCGGGGCGGCGGCCTCCGGCGAACCGGAACCCGGAGTGGAGGTCCCCGGCGAACCGGATGATTCCGCGGCGGTGGGGTTCACGGGGGCGGACGCGGGGGCGGTGGTCCCCTCGGGTGTCCGCTCCTGCGCCTCGGCCGGCTGCGCGCCGTTCGCCTCGGCGGCCTTCTCCGCGGCGATCCGCTCGTCCGCCGCGGCGCGGATCTCGCGCCACGCGGACTCCGCCGCCTGCTGTTCCGCTTCCTTCTTGCTGCGGCCGGTGCCGGTGCCGTACGAGACACCACCGACGCGGGCGGCAGCGGTGAAGGTCTTCTCGTGGTCCGGACCCGTCTCGGAGACGAGGTACTCCGGGACCCCGAGCCCCTCGGCCGCGGTCAGCTCCTGGAGACTGGTCTTCCAGTCGAGGCCCGCCCCGAGATTCGAGGACTTCTCGATCAGCGGGTCGAAGAGCCGGTGCACCAGCTCGGACGCCGCTTCGAGGCCCTGGTCGAGATAGACCGCGCCGATCACCGCTTCCAGGGTGTCGGCGAGGATGGACGCCTTGTCCCGGCCGCCCGTGCCCTCTTCGCCCCGGCCGAGCCGGATGAAGAGGCCGAGTTCGAGACCGCGGCCGACCTCGGCGAGCGCGCGCGAGTTGACCACCGCCGCCCGCAGTTTGGCCAGCTGGCCTTCCGGCAGGTCGGGGTGGGTGCGGTACAGCGTATCGGTGACCACCAGGCCGAGCACCGAGTCCCCGAGGAACTCCAGCCGCTCATTGGTGGGCAGACCGCCGTTCTCGTACGCGTACGAACGATGGGTCAGCGCACGCACCAGAAGGGCGGACTCAAGCTGATACCCGAGCCGCCCTTCCAGAAGCGTGTGGGACGAGGCTGCGTTGGCTGTTGAGCCGTTGTCTTCCTGCTTCTTGGCATGGGACAGCTCGGACATCGGGCCTCTCACCAGCCGCTCAGACCTCGAGGACCTGGCGCTTGTTGTACGTGCCGCAGCTCGGGCACGCGATGTGCTGCAGCTTCGGCTCCTGGCAACGCTCACACGAAACCAGGGTGGGGACCGCAGCCTTCCACTGCGACCGGCGGTGGCGCGTGTTGCTGCGCGACATCTTCCGCTTCGGAACAGCCACGGCTACTTCTCCTGCTTCTCGTCGACGCCCGCTTCGGCGCCGCCCATGTTGTCCTTCTCGTCGTCCTTGACGGTTTCGACGAGTCCTTGCAGTGCCGCCCAACGGATGTCGACGGCGTCGTGGTGGTGCCCCGGGTCGTCGTCGAGCCTGATTCCGCACTGGGCGCACAGACCGGCACAGTCCTCCCGGCACACCGGCTGCATGGGCAGTGCGAGCACCACCGCATCGCGCAGCACGGGTTCGAGGTCGAACATGCCGTCCTCGATGAAGAGCGTGTCCTCGTCCTCGGCGTCGTCACCGGGCTGCGCGGCTCGGCCGCGGCCCCGGTCGCCTGTGTCGAGGGCGGGGTACGTGAACATCTCCTGGAAGTCCGCGGCGACATCGAGGCGCAGCGGCTCCAGACACCTTACGCACTCCCCCTCGGCCGACGCACGGGCGGTGCCTGTGACAAGCACCCCTTCCATGACCGACTCAAGACGGAGGTCCAGCTCCACCGTCGCGCCCTGCGGCACGGCGATGACCCCTTCGACACCGAGGGCCGGAGAGAGACCGGCCGTCGGAACGGTGCGGGACAGCCGCTGGAGCGCGCCGGGTCGCCGCCCCAGCTCGTGTGTGTCGAACACGAGGGGGTTGCGGTGATCGAGGCGGGCGTTCAGGGCTCTTCCTGCTTTCGGATCGACTTCGGATCGAGGGGAGGGGGCTGTCCCGTGTCTCCCGGGTGATTCCTGGGGAACCCCGTAGAACCCCGAGGTACCCCATGGACATCCACGAACATCCACTGGACATCCACGGAAACGGACAGCGGAGATCGCGAACCAGGCGCGACCGAAGAGCCAGGATACTGGACGGGCGGCCGTACACCCAATCCGGTCCCCGGCGGGGGCGGGGGTGCGGTGGACTCAGCGGCCCTGCTCATAGCGGCGCAACTGGTCCATGTCGATCATGCTGGTGTCGAAGAGACTGGTCTCGTCAAGGGCCGTGGCCCCCGGCAGGGGCGGCTCGACCGGCTCGCCGGGTTGCTGCGGCTGCGGCGGCTGGGCCGGCTGCTGGACCTGCTGCTGATACGGGTAGGGGTCCTGCTGCGGGTACGGCTGACCGTACCCCTGCTGCCCGTGCGGCCCGTGCTGGACCTGCTGTTCGCCCTGCTGCCCCTGCTGCTGGTATCCCGCGTACGGGTCCTGCTGGTACCCGGGATACGCCGGCTGAGCCTGGTATCCGGCGAAGGGGTCCTGCTGGGGCGGGTTCGGGGGCTGCTGCGGCTCCCCCGCCGCCGGGTAGGCGGCCTGCGCCGCGACCGGCTCGTACGCGTGCTGCTGCCCGGCGACCGGCTGGTACGGGGGCGGGCCCGGGACCGGCTCGTAGCCGCCCGGCTGGTCGTTCCCCGTCGGCTCGTAGGCGTTCGGCTGCGCCGCGACCGGCTCGTACGCGGGCTGCTGCCCGGCGGCCGGCTCGTACGCGCTCGGCCGGTCGGCCACCGGCTCGTAGGCACGCTGGTCGGCGGTCGGGTGGTACGCGGGCCGCCCGGGCGCGGGCGGCGGGGTGCCGGGTGGCTGCTGGGCCGGGATGACGGGCGCCGTGTGCCCTGCCCCCCGCCCGGCCCGGGGCGGGGATTCGGGCTCGGCCAGCTCCGCGAGACCGGCCAGATAGTCGGCGTCACTGCCGTGGTGACCGGTGCCCGCCGCGTCCTGGGCGGCCATGTGCTCGCCGAGCGCGTCGCTGGTGGTGCGGCCGTGCAGCTTCTGCCGACCGCGTCCGACCGCTTCGAGGGTCTTGGAC